>JBEBWZ010000018.1:0-37652 GCA_040391865.1 Solimonas flava | reverse complement strand
GTGCTGCTCGGCCACGTCGGCCTCGGTGCAGTGCGTTGCGACGCGGATCGTGGAAATGCCGCAATCGGCTGCCATGCGCAGTTCGTCGACCGTGCCGATGCCGGGAATCAGCAACGCGGAAACCTTCGACTGCTTCAGCAACGGAATCACGGCGCGCAGGTACTGTTCGTCGCTGGCGGCGGCGAAGCCGTAGTTCACCGAGTTGCCGCCGAGGCCATCGCCATGGGTGACTTCGATCAGCGGCACGCCCGCGTCATCCAGGCCCTGCGCGATCGTCTGCATCTGTTCGATGGAGATCTGGTGGCGCTTGGGGTGCATGCCATCGCGCAGACTCATGTCATGCACGGAAATCCTGCGTCCGGAGAGATTCATGATGAGGGCCTAGGCGGTGATGGTGGCAGTGCGACGGCTCAGCAGTTCGCCGGCGAACACTTCGCCGGTGCGCGCGGCGGCCGCGGTCATGATGTCGAGATTGCCCGCGTACTTCGGCAGGTAATCACCGAGGCCTTCGACTTCGAGAAAGATCGATACACGACGACCGTCGAACACCGGTCCATTCTTCAGGCGATAGCCGGGCACGTACTTCTGAACCTCGGCGATCATCCGCTGCACGGAGGCGGTGATCGCGGCCTGATCGGGCTCGTCTGCCGTCAGGCAATGCACCGTGTCGCGCATGATCAACGGCGGCTCTGCCGGATTAACGATGATGATCGCCTTGCCCTTCCTGGCGCCGCCGATCTGTTCGACCGCGCGGGCAGTGGTGCGGGTGAACTCGTCGATATTCTTGCGCGTGCCGGGACCAATCGAACGTGACGCGACGGTGGCAACGATTTCGCCGTAATCGACGGCTTGCACGCGCGCCACGGCCGCCACCATCGGGATCGTGGCCTGGCCGCCGCAGGTGACCATGTTGACGTTGGTGGCGCCGCCCTGCAGCTGCTGCGTCAGATTCACCGGCGGCACGCAGAACGGACCGATTGCGGCCGGCGTCAGGTCGATCATCATCACGCCGAGTGCACCGAGCTTGCGGGCGTTCTCGGGATGCACATAAGCCGAGGTGGAATCGAACGCGATCTGCACGCCATCGGCGACGACGTGCGGCAGCAGACCGTCGACGCCCTGATCGGTGGTTTTCAGGCCCAGCTGTCGTGCGCGGCTCAGGCCCTCGGAAGCGGTATCAATGCCTACCATCCAGACGGGCTCCAGAACCTCGCTGCGCAGCAGCTTGTACAGAAGGTCGGTTCCGATGTTTCCAGGGCCGATAATCGCGCATTTGATCTTGCTCACCGCACGTTCCTTTTCAGTAAACAGCGTCGATGGGGAAGGGGTGTTCCACCCGCATCCGTGAATATGGTTTCTGTACATACAGTATCGAACCATATCTAATTGCGCAAGATACCGGTTAAACCACCTTTAAGTTTCCGGCGGTGAAAGCGTCGGAGTTTCCATGAGAGGCAGGAGTCGACATGCAACAGAAAACCCCGGCTGCGTCAGCAGCAATCGAGCTGGAAGTCCGCCTCGCCGCGCGTGCCCTGGCGCGCGGCCAGCTGGTGCATGCCTACGGTCATTGCAGCGCGCGCCTGGACCGGGATCATTTCCTGGTGTGCGCCGCAAAGCCGATGGGCACGATCGCGGCCGCGGAGTCAGGGACCGTGGTCGCGGTCGATGGCCCCTTGCCCGAAGGGGTGCTGGGCGAGGTGCGGATCCATCAGGCGATCTATCGTCAGCGTCCGGAGATCGGGGCAGTGTGCCGGATCATGCCGCCGCAGCTGGGATTGCTGTCGCTGTTGCGGCGCACGCCGCGACCCCGTCACGGTTTCGGTGCGTACTTCGCGCCGGGGCCGACATTGTGGGAAGACCCGCGCCTGTTGCGTGACGACGCAGCCGCCGCGCGTCTGGCGCAGCAACTCGGTAGCGGCAATGCCGTCGTGATGCGTGCCAACGGTGCGGTGGTGGTGGGCGAGAATCTGATTGCGGCGGTAGCGCTGTCGTGGTTTCTCGAAGAGGCAGCGCGTGTCGAAGTGGGCCTGGCACAGTTACGCGCCGATGGCGAAGAGACCTTGCTGACGGCAGAAGAAACGGTAGCGCGGCAGGTGGTCGCGGGTCGGGTGTACGAGCGCATGTGGGAGCATCTGACGCATGGTGATTCGGAACTCGCATAGGCCGGGCGAGCGGGCATGGGCGCTGCGCATGGTGGCGTGGCGCTCGGGCCGCAGACAAAAAAAGGGAGGGGCGATCAACGCCCCTCCCGGATACCGCGACGTGCATCCGCCGTTGCCGGCAGCGGGATCTACTTTCGGCAGATGGACGGCAGCAGCGTGCCCACCAGCGGCAGCTTGCACAGCGGGTTGAGGAGCGGGTCCAGCGGCCCGAGCAGCGGCGCAAGGACACCGGACAGCACATTGCCAAGCGTGCCGAACAGGCCCGCGAGCGGTGTGCCGGCAAACAGGTCGTCGCCACCGCCACCACTGGAGCCGCCGTTCAGGGCGTCGATGATCGGGTTCAGCAGCAGCGGCAGCACGCCGTTCTCGACCGGATCGAGCAAGGGCTCCAGGGCGCCGGCGAGCAGGCCTTCGAGCACCGGCGTGGTGACCACGGTGAGACCGTTCTTGAGCACGTTGCTGAGCTGGGTGATGCCGTTGCGTACCGGTGTGGTCAGCGTGCCCGGCTGACCGTTGGCGCTTTCCGCGAACTCCAGCGGGATGATGCGTGTCAGCACGTTGTCGCGCAGATTGTTGAGGGTGCTGGCCACCGCGGTGGCCGCCTGCGGGCCGCTGTAGGAGCCGACACCGTTCAACAGACCGCTGACGTCGTTGAGTGCGACGCTGAGCGTGGTGAATACGCCGCCAAGCACGGGTGCCTGC
The DNA here is from genome assembly GCA_040391865.1 of Solimonas flava. GTDB lineage: Bacteria > Pseudomonadota > Gammaproteobacteria > Nevskiales > Nevskiaceae > Solimonas. The sequence goes on along the minus strand of JBEBWZ010000018.1, from coordinate 34,788 downwards.
GCCGCCTGTGGCGGAATCGCAGCCAGGCCGATCTGCAGCTGCTGGTTGAGCTGTGCCACCAGTTGCGCGAGCTGCGACAGGTTCAGGTCTTCACCTTCCTTGGAACCCACCTGGCGAGTGATCTGGCCCAGGATCGGCTGCAGCGCAGCGCCGAGACCGGCGAGCGGCGTGCCTGCGAGCGGATTGAGCGCGCCCGGGCTGGTGTTGCCGCCGGTCGCGCCGGCCAGCGAGCCGAGCAGACCTTGCAGGTCGCGTGCGAGCTGTACCAGCGAGCCGCGGACGTCGGCGGTGGTCGCGGCCAGTGACGAGGGGTCCTGCGCTGCGCGCTGCAGGCCGAGCGCGAGGGCGTCGACGATATCGAGCACGTCCTTGACCACGACGCGGTCGACACCGCCGATCACGCTTTCGAGCGGCGTGCCGGCGAGCGCACCTGAGAGCTGCGCAAGCACGTTCTCGGACAGTGGCGTCTGCAAGGCATCCAGCGGACCGGCGACCTTGAAGTCCGCGGGGACCGAGCCGTTACCGCCGCTGCCGCTGGCACCATCGTCACTGCCGCCACCGCAACCTGCGGTGAACACGCTGGCGGCGACAGCCGTGGCCAGCAACCATTTTTTCATCGGGATCATTGCAAGAAACTCCTGGGTCTCGGGGGGCGTCGCGACGCTAGCGATAGCGGGACAGACGATGAGGATCATTGAACAAGCCGGGTGTCAGGAGCAGCGATGGCCGAAGACCGGTACGGCGCTCGCGAGGAACGGTGAGCGCTGTAAGTCCGCTGAGGACGGCGTGTCGGGGAAACTCCTAGACGCTGGCGGTGACGCACGGGCCGGTAGAGGAATTGCAGGCCGCGCGAGAGTCCCGGTCCTGGCGTGCGTATACTGGTTTGAGTCGCCCCTGCGGTTCCCGGATGTGGCGGCCGGAGGAAATCTGCGATGAGCGATACCGCCGAAGCGCTTTCGTCACTGCTCGAACAGTTGCAGACGCGCGCAACAGCGCGGCTGCCTGCAGAGGAGCGCACCGCATTCCTGCAGTTCCTGCGTCCGTACTTCGAGATGACCTCGCCCGACACCCTGAGTCTGCGCAGCCCGGACGAGCTGCTGGACATTGCGATCGGGCACTGGCGTTTTGCCCGGCAGCGGCGACCCGGCACTGCGCTGCTGCGGATCTCGCCGCCGGTCGACCCCGGCGCTTCCGGCAGCCGCGGTCTCGCACAGCTTGAAACGGTCAACGACGACATGCCGTTCCTGGTCGACTCGATCAGCATGGCGGTGCGTGACGCCGGTGGCGGCATCGACTGGAGCGTGCATCCGGTACTGACGGTGGTTCGCGATGGCGGCGGTCGGCTCGAGCGCGTCGTGGCCGCCGGACTCACGGATGCCGCGCCGAGTCGAACATCTCAGGAATCGCTGATCCATCTGCAGTTCGAACCGCTGGCGCAACCGCAGGACTACGCCCAGCTGGAAGCGAATCTGCAGCAATTGCTCGGCGACCTGCGGCGGGTGGTCGAGGATTTCGCGCCGATTCGGGCGCAACTCAGGGCACTGGAGGTCTTGCTGCAGGTGCCGCCGTCCGCAGCCGATGCGGCCGAATTTGCCGAAGCGCGCGAGTTCCTGCAGTGGCTCGATCAGGGACATTTCACCTTTCTCGGTTATGTCGAAGCCGATGCCGTCGCGGATGCGCAGGGACGGGCGGGATTTGTCACGCGTACCGCGGCATCGCTGGGGTTGGCACGGCCTGGAGCGCGGCTCTCCGATTCCGACCAGTTGCTTGCGCCGCGCGAGGAGCTGGACAAGTACCGCGAATCGCCGCGGGTGATCGTGATCACCAAGGGTAATCATCGCTCCACCGTGCATCATCCGGAGTTCGTCGATGTGGTGTCGGTCAAGCGCTTTGCCGCCGATGGCACAGTGCAGGGCACTTCGCGTTTCATCGGCCTGTTCGCCACTGATGCCTATACCGAACGGCCGCGGAACATCCCGCTGATCCGACGCAAGGCCGAGTATGTGATTCAGCGTTCGCGACTTCCCGAGCAGTCGCATTCCGGCAAGCGCCTGCGGGAGATCCTGCATCAGCTGCCGCGCGACGAACTGTTCCAGTCCAGCGAGGAGGAGTTGTTCGAGACTTGCACCGGCATCCGTGCCCTGCGTGATCGTCATCAGCTGCGGCTGTTCATGCGGCGCGATCGATATGGGCGCTTCTATTCCTGCCTGGTATTTTTGCCGCGCGATCGCTATTCGCGCGAACGGCGTGATCGCATTGCTGCCGAGTTGCTCGCGGTATGCGGCGGACTCGATGTGGATCGTCATACCGAGTTTCTGCGCGACGGGTTGGCGCGGCTCCAGTACCGCGTACGCACGCCACCCGGCACGCGTGTCGAGATGCCACTTGCGACGATCGAAGCCCGGCTGATCGCCGCGACCCGCAGTTGGCGCGAACAGCTGCGTGAGGCGCTGCACGGCGGAACGCAGCCGGATCGGATAGCCGCTGCAACGCGACTGCTGGATGCGTTTCCACTGTCGTATCAGGAAAGCACCACTGCCGCGGCGGCGGTCGAGGATCTGCATCTGCTGGCACCGTTGTCGCGGCAGCAGCCGCTGCTGCTGCGCCTGATGACGGAGGCTGGCGACAGCGATCGGCCGGATGCGCTGGCCCTGAAGCTGTACGCCTGGTCGCAACCCCTGCCGTTGTCGGATGTGCTGCCGGCGCTGGAAAATTTCGGGTTGCGGGTGTTGACGCAGGATCTGGTGGAGATCAGGGCGCGCGATGGCGAAGCGCTCTGGATTCAGCAGTTCCAGGTGCAGATCGGCGGCGATTCACAGGCGCTGGCACCGTCGCGCAGCCGGTTCGAGGCAGCGTTTCTCGGAACCTGGCGCGGCGAAACCGAAAATGACGGACTCAATCGGCTGGTGCTGCTGGCGGGTCTCGACGCCCGGCAGGTGGTTTGCCTGCGTACGTTGACCAAGTATCTGATCCAGACCGGCTTGCCGTACAGCCAGGACTACATGGAGTGTTTGCTGGCGCAGCATGCAACGATCGCGCAACTGCTGCTGCAGTTGTTCGAAGCCCGTTTCGATCCGCAACGGGATCGCGCGCAAAGTGATGTCCAGCAACAGCAGTTGAGCGAGGCTCTGGCGCAGCAGCTCGATGCGGTGGTGACGCTGGACGGTGATCGCGTGCTGCGTGCGTATGTGGCGGTGGTGCAGGCGACGCTGCGCACCAATTTCTACCAGCCGGATGCGCAGGGGGCGGACAAACCCTATGTCAGTATCAAGCTGGACCCGCGCAAGGTGCCGGAGTTGCCGGCGCCGCTACCGATGTTCGAGATCTTCGTCTACGCACCGGAAGTCGAAGGCATTCATCTGCGTGGCGGCCGTGTTGCGCGTGGCGGCCTGCGTTGGTCGGACCGGCGGCAGGATTTCCGCACTGAAGTGCTGGGGCTGATGAAGGCGCAGACGGTCAAGAATGCGATCATCGTGCCGGTGGGCGCCAAGGGCGGGTTCGTGGTCAAGCGCGGCGATCCGGGCCAGCGTGAAATCTGGATGCAGCAGGGGATCGCCTGTTATCAGATCTTTCTGCGTGGCCTGCTCGACCTCACCGACAACCGCCGCGGCGAACAGATCGTGCCGCCGCCGCATCTCGTGCGCCACGACGAAGACGATCCCTATCTGGTGGTGGCCGCCGACAAGGGCACTGCGACATTTTCCGATACGGCCAATGCCGTGGCGGCGGAGTATGGGTTCTGGATGGGCGATGCTTTCGCATCGGGTGGCAGCGTTGGTTACGACCACAAGAAGATGGGTATTACCGCACGCGGTGCCTGGGAAAGCGTGCGTCGCCATTTCCGCGAGCTGACGGGGTCTGACCGGGGCGACGATGTCGGCATCGATATCCAGCGCGAACCGTTCACGGTGGTGGGTATCGGCGACATGTCCGGTGACGTGTTTGGCAACGGCATGCTGCTGTCGCCGCAGATCCGCCTGCTGGCGGCATTCGATCACCGCCATATCTTCATCGACCCCGCGCCCGACGCGGCGCTGAGTCATGCCGAGCGACAACGCCTGTTCCGGCTGCCGCGATCATCGTGGGACGACTACGATCGCAGCAAGCTGTCGCCCGGCGGCAGTATCTCGCCGCGTTCGGCCAAGCTGATTCAACTGTCGGTCGAAGCACAGCAGGCGCTGGCCTTGCCGAAGGCCAGCATGACACCTCAGGAACTGATCAAGGCCATGCTGCGCGCGCCGGTCGATCTGTTGTGGAACGGCGGCATCGGCACCTACGTCAAGGGACATCATCAGTCGCATCAGGAATGCGGCGATCGTGCCAATGATGCGATTCGCATCGATGGCCGTGAGCTGCGCTGCAAGGTGGTCGGTGAGGGCGGCAACCTCGGCTTCACGCAGCTCGGGCGCATCGAGGCGGCGTTGCATGGAAATGGCGGTCGCGGAGTGCGCCTCAATGCCGACTTCATCGACAACGCGGGCGGGGTCCACAGCTCCGATCGCGAGGTCAACATCAAGATTCCGCTGAACCAGCTGCTGGCGGAGCAGGTGCTGCGGCGCGAAGTGCGTGATCCCTTGCTGGCGCAGCTGACCGAGGCCGTCAGCAGCAGCGTACTGCGCGACAACTACCGGCAGAGTCTCGCCGTCAGCCTGATGGAGGGTGACGCTGTCGCGCGTCTCGACGAGCACGGCAATCTGATGCGAACCCTGGAGCGCGATGGACTGCTGTCACGCGCGGTCGAGTATCTGCCTGATGACGAAGGTCTGAAGGAGCGACGCGCGCAGGGCAAGGGGCTGACACGCCCGGAGCTGGCGGTGCTGCTGTCGTACAGCAAGATTTCACTGTATGACAGCTTGCTGCAATCCCGGGTGCCGGACGATTCCCATTTCGAAAGCGAGCTGCTGGCTTACTTTCCATCCCGACTGGTCGAGCAGTATCGCAGCGCGTTGCAGCACCATCGTTTGCGCCGGGAGATCGTGGCCACGATCCTCGCCAACGCCGTGATCAATCGCATGGGCGCCGCGTTCGTGCATCGCTACGCGGAGGATCACGGCGTGGCGCGTGCCGACGTGGTCAAGGTCTATGCGATGGCTGACGACATCTATCAGGCGCAGGACCATTGGTTGCAGATTCAGGCACTGGATGGACAAGTTCCGGCAGAACTGCAGCGCCGCCTGTACGCACGTGTGGCTGGCCTGATGAAGCATGCCGCGATCTGGCTGCTGAACAATCGTTGGGCGGAGCGCGAGATCGGCGATGCGGTGCAGACATTCCGCGCGCCCGTGGCACAGCTCGGCGGGTTGCTGCCGGAGGTGCTGCCACCGGCTTACCGCGCCGATTGGGACAAGGCCGCAGCCGTGATGCGCGAGGCTGGTGTGCCGCCAGCGCTGGCGGTGCAACTGGCCAATACCCTGGTGCTGGGCAGTGCCCCGGATATCGTCGAACTGGCGACGACCGCAAACGTCGGCTTGAGCGAAGCGGCCGCGGTGTACTTCCTGATCGGCGAGCGCTTGCGGGTACTGTGGCTGCTGTCCGCGATTGTCGGCTTGCAGGCCAAAGGCAAATGGCAGGCACTGGCGCGCGGCAATCTGCGTGAGGACACGTATCGTCTGCACCGACAGCTGGTGGCGCGGGTGCTCGAGTTTCCGGGGGCCAGCGCCGAGGCGCGGATCGAGGCCTGGAGCCAGGCGGGACAGGCGCGGGTGCAGTTCGGGATGCTGAGGATGCAGCAACTGCAGACGGCGGCGACACACGATTTCGAGACGCTGGCGCTGGGCGTACGCGAGTTGCGCAAGCTGCGTCTCCTGTAAGGGATTTTCCGCGAACGGCCACCGTCTCATCGACATCGCGCCCAACAAAAAAGCCCCGCAGTTGCCTGCGGGGCTTTTGCGTACCGCCTGACCGTTACTCGAGCACTTTCAGCTCGACGCGGCGATTGTTCTCACGACCCGGCTCGCTGGCATTGGTGTCGATCGGGCGGGATTCGCCGTAACCGACCGGGTTCATGCGCTTGGCGCCGACCCCGCGACCGACCAGGTAGGTCTTCACGGCATTGGCACGACGCTCGGACAGGCCGAGGTTATAGGAGTCGGAGCCGATGTCGTCGGTGTGGCCTTCGAGATCGACGTTGACACCCGAGTAGCTTTGCAGCGTCGCGGCCACGTCGTTGAGGATCTCACGCGCCTGCGGCGTCAGACGGTCGGAGTCGAACTCGAACTTCACACCCTTGAGGATGAAATTCTGATCGACTGCGCAACCATTGGCATCCACCTGCTCGCCCGGACGCGGACGGCGGCAATCGCCCTTCAGCGCGCAACCGTTCGGCAACACCTTTGAACCCGGCGGGGTCTTCGGGCATTCATCGAGGTAGTCGGGGATGCCGTCGCCGTCGGAATCCAGCGGGCAGCCATCCGGACCGACCGGCACGCCAGGCGGGGTGTCGGGGCAACGATCCAGATGATCGGCAATGCCATCGCCATCGGCATCGTTGGCCGGGCAACCATCGGCGGTCACGACCGTGCCCTGCGGGGTGTTCGGGCACTTGTCGAGGTAATCGGGCACGCCGTCGCCATCGCTGTCGATCGGGCAACCGTTGGCATCGACTGCAACGCCAGCCGGAGTATTCGGGCACTTGTCGAGATGATCGGGCACGCCGTCGCCATCGCTGTCGGTGGGGCAGCCATTGGCATCGACCGCCATGCCGCGCGGGGTGTTCGGGCACTTGTCGAGGTAATCCGGCACGCCATCACCGTCGGTATCGACCGCGCAGCCGTTGGAGTACACCTGCACGCCAGCGGGCGTGTTCGGGCACTCGTCACGGGCGTCCGGCACGCCGTCGCCATCGCTGTCACGCGAAGCGTCGTACGGCTTTTCGCCGAGCGGGATGCGCAGGCTCGCCATCACCTGCCAGGTGTAAAAGTTGGAGTCGGTGATGACGCCCTTGTCCTGCAGGTAGTCGATCTGGTAGCGGCCTTCCAGCAGCAGCATGGTGAAATCACCGAGGCGCTGCTGTGCGCCGAGGCTGGCGTAAGGGCCGTAAGCCGCGGTGCGCTGGCCGAGGAACTCGACGCTGGAAACGTGTGCGCCCAGACCCAGGAACGGCTGGAAATCGGACGCACTGTCGTAATACGGCTTGCCCAGGAACAGCGAGCCGCCGAGGCGGGCCGAGATGCGCTCGTAGTCACCTGCGCGGGTGGTTTCGAGGTTGCTGTAGTCGGCGCCCACTTCCAGCTGGCCGTGATCGCTGAGCGGACGGGTTAGCTTGAGCCCGCCGCTGAAGCCGGCGTCGAGGTCCGAGCTGTCGGACAGAATCGCACCGACGCTGGGCCACAGCGACCAGCGATTGTCGAGGACATCCAGGGAGGTTTGCGGTGCGGCAACCGCCGCCGTGGTGGTCGCGGCGGCAGTGTCCTGCGCCGACGCGAGGGTCGGGATCAGGCCGAGCGCGGCGACAGCCAAGATGCGCATGCAGTCCATTGCGTTTTCCTTGAGTCTTGAAGACGAGGACAGGGTATGAGCGGGCGCGCCAGCGGCGCGTCCGTTGTCACTTTGATTTGAGATGGCCATGAGAGGTACTCGGAGATTGCGATGGCCGGGCTATCGGTGTGAAAGCACCGGCCATCGCTGGCTGATCGGCATCAGGGCGCGCTGCACTGCTGCGGGGTCGACGGATTGCCGGTCAGCAGACCGAGCAGGCCATCCACGACATTGGTCACCTGGCAGACGATCGGCTCCAGCACCGGATCGATCAGGAAGTTATCGAGCGCATCAACCAGCGGCGCGGTCAGCGGGCCGAGGAGGGACTGCACGTTGGTGACCAGGCTGTCGATCGGCAGCGCATCGAGAGTCTCCAGCAGCGGCGACAATCCGGAGGTGATAGCGGAGAGCGCATTGGTGACCTCGACCAGCCCCAGCAGCGGGCCGCTGCCGAACAGCGGCGCCAGCGATTCGCACAGCGCGTTGCCGTCGTTGGAACCGCTGAGCAGGATGTCGTTGACGGCCGGCAGGACCAGCACGGTCATGCCGTCGACGCGGGTTTCAGCCGGGTTCTCGGGATTGGTATAGGTCGCGGTGACGCAGTTGAAGCCGACGCGAACCGCGGCATCCGAGTAAACCAGACCATTCGGCTGGAACGCGCCCTGAGGCAGCCCCAGGTCCGTATTCGGTTCGATCGGGGTGCCGTTGCTACCCAGCGCCAGGATGCGCTCACCGTCGGTGTAAGCATCGCCGACATTGGCGGAAGCGTTGGAGTTTTCGGTCTGGCAGCTGAACTTCCCGGTGGACTGATTCTTGGCCCAGTAACCCGCGACGCTGTTCCAGACGATGCCGTCGTCCAGCAGGTCGGCGGACTTTGCCGGCAGGTTGCTGACGTTGCGGGTGACCGCCGTTGCCAGGAACGCAGCTGCCGTCGGGTCGGCGGCCGGCTCATCCGGTACCGGTGCGGTGCAGTTGCCGTTGGCGTCCAGCTGGGTCGATTCGCAGGTCGCGACGTAGGCAAAGGCTTTCAGCGAGCCGCGCGGCGTGCGATTGCCGAGGCCGTCGATCACCAGATTGTTGGCGCCGACGCACGAGAACTTGTTGTTCTGTGCATCTGCCAGCAGGATGCTGTTGTCGTCCTTGAAGCCGGACTTGGCGAAGACCGCCAGGCTGTTGTTGCCGAGCACCTGGTTGACCACCACCGTCACCGGACGAGTCTTGGTGATGCCATCGAAGGTTGCGGAAACAGTGGTGGTGCCGGCACCGACGCCGGTGAGCTGCGCGGTATCGTCATTCACGGTGGCGACCGTGGTGGAGCCACTGCTCAGCGTCGTGCTGTCGGTGATGTTGCACTCGAAGCCATTGTTGAAACGGCCGCGGATCTGCAGCTGGCGCGATTCGCCGGCAACCAGTTCGATCGGCTCGGTCGGCGTCAGGCCGGCGCCGGTATCGGCGCGGCAGCCGGTGAAGGTGGCGGTCGGCGGAACCGTGTCGATGCAGATGCCGCTGGTGCCGCCATCGATCGTTGCCGGGCGCACGGTCACCACGGCCGTTGCCGTCAGCGGGGTGCCCGCCGTGCAGACGTTGCCGGTGTAGCTGGCAGTGATCGCGGCATCTGCCTGGGCGGCGACGCCGAGCGCAGCGGTTGCCTGATTGGCGGTCAGCGTGACCAGCGCGGGATCGCTGCTGCTCCAGGTGGTGGAGGCGTTGGTCGAAACGTTGACCGTGGCACCGTTGCTCAGCGTGACCGTCGCGGTGAAGGCTTGCGAGGTGCTCGCGGTGGCGCCGGAGAACAGGGTTGCGGTGGCCGGCGTCAGCGCCAGGGTTTGACCGCAGGCGGGGGTCACCGTGATCTGGAACGGATCTGAAGACAAGCCGCCACTGCTGGCGGTGATGCCGGTCGTTCCCGGAGCCACGCCGGTGGTGAGGCCGGTGTCCGGGTCGACGGTGGCGGTACCGGGGTTGCTGCTGTTGAACGTCAGGTCCGACGGACATGCGCCAGCGATCTGCGAGGTCTGGCCTTCTGCGTTGACGCGGCTGTAGCGGCATTCGCCGATGACCTTACAGGCGGAGGTCTGCTGTACCGCGATGCTGGCAGGTGAGCAACTGATCTCGCCGACGCCAATCAACTTCGACGGCGGAAGGTCAGGGCTGCGGATAGCGTTGTCGTCGCTACAGGCGACCAGTGACAAGGCTGCGAACAGCAGCGCACCGGCGGTGAAAATGGATGAGCGCATGTGAGTCTCTCGGATATTTAGACGTTTGTCCGCTAGGGGTTGCGGACAAACCTGCCCCCAAAGCAGGTTTCTTCAAGCTTATCCCGCTCACTGCCAAAAGGAAATCAGCATTGGCCGACAGGGCAATGTGTCTTTTCTTGCGACTTGCTGGCGCAAGGCGTCGGAATGTGACCTGAATCCACTTTTGGTGGGTGAAGCTGCGCTAGGCCTGCTGTCCCTGCCTGGCAATTCTTCAGGAGCGGTCCGGTGACGGAAGCTGGTAATAGTCCGGGCGGCCGGCGGTCCACAGTTCGCCCCAGAGCTTGCCGCCGCCATCGACGGTCAGCACTTCGCCGGTGATGAAGCTGCCGCTGGACGCTGACATGTAAATGCAGGCTTCCGCAATCTCCATCGGTGTGCCGGGACGCTTGAGCGGGTTCGCCAGCGGAAATTCCTTTTGTGCTTCAGGCGGATAGACCTCCAGTCCCTCGGTGGCGATGAGGCCGGGCGCAACACAGTTGACGCGAATGCCCAGTGGCGCCCACTCCACCGCGACGGTGCGGGTCACGCCGATGATGCCGGCGCGCGCGGCCACGGTATGGGCCACGCCCGGCATGCCGCGTTCGATCACCACCACGATGTTGCAGATCGAGCCCGGTGTCTGCTGATCGCGCCAGTATTGCGCGGCGCGCTGCATCATCAGCCAGGTGCCGTTGAGATTGTTGTTGATGACCGCGTTCCAGCCCTTGGGCGCATAGTCGATCGCCGCCTGCGGAAACTGACCGCCGGCATTGTTGACGGTGTAGTCGATGCGACCGTAGTGCGCATGCGCCTGCCGGAACAGCGCGTCGACCTGTTCGGGCTCGCGCACGTTGGTCGGCACCACCAGCACCTCGCCGCCCTTGCCACGTACGAAATCGGCAACCTTCTCCAGCTTCTCCGGCGTGCGGCCGCAGATCACCAGCCTGGCCCCCAGCCGCGCGAACAGCAGCGCGCAGGCGCGACCGATGCCGCTGCCGGCACCGGACACCAGTGCAACCTTGCCCTTGAACAGGTCGGAGCGGTAGACGGTCTCGCTGCGCCACAGATGCTCGGGTGAGTTCAGGGTGTCGACGTCGGTCGTCATGGAATCTGGATATGGGAGTGGGGCGGGAGCAGCCATTGCGCGACCATTGCGCGAAAAGATCAGCTATGGAGCAGTTCCTTGGCAATGATCATCTTGCGCACTTCGGTGGTACCGGCGCCGATCTCCAGCAGCTTGATCGAACGGTACAGGCGATTGATCTCGGACTCCCAGATATAACCGGTGCCGCCATGAACCTGCATCGCGTGATTCAGCACCTTGTTCATGGTTTCGGCGACATACATCACGCCTGCGGCGGTGAGCTTGTGGATTTCACCACGACCGCCATCCTCTTCGCCGATCACGTTGGCGGCCCGCAGGGTCTGATAGGTGAACAGGCGCATCGATTCGACCCAGACATACATCTCGGCGAGCATCGACTGCACCATCTGGAAGTCGGCGATCGGGCGTCCGAACTGTTTGCGCTGTTTGGCATAGTCCAGCGCCAGCGAGAACGCGCGCTCGGCGATGCCGAGGCATAGCGGCGAGATCATCGCGCGTTCGAGATCCAGGCCGGACATCACCACCTTGACGCCGCGATTCTCGCCACCGACCAGATTCGCTGCCGGAACGCGGCAGTCCTCGAACACCAGTTCGGCGGTCTGCGAGCCGCGGAACCCCATCTTGATCAGCTTCTGCGCGACCTTGAATCCCGGAAAATCCTTTTCGACGATGAACGCCGAGATACCCTGCGCACCCTTGTCCTTGTCGGTCTTGGCATAGACCAGCAGCACATCCGCCACCGGGCCGTTGGTGATGAAGATCTTGCTGCCGTTCAGCAGGTAGTGATCGCCCTCGCGACGCGCGGTGGTGCGCATTGAGCCCAGCGCGTCGGAGCCGGCGCCGGGTTCGGTCAGGCCCAGCGCACCAATGCTGCTGCCCTTGCACAGACCGGGCAGATACTTCCGCTTCTGCTCGTCATTGGCATTGCGCAGGATGTTGTGCAGGCACAGGTTCTCGTGCGCGACCCAGGCCAGTGCCAGCCCGTGGTTCCAGCGGCCGAAGGCCTGCAGGATCAGGCCCGAGGTGAACACGTCCATGCCGGCACCGCCGTAGGACTCCGGCGCGGTCACGCCGAAATAGCCGGTGCTGCCGATCTTGCGGAAGATGTCCTGCGGCCACCATTCCTCGTCATCCATGCGTTGCGCCAGCGGATACATCTCGTTCTGGGCGAAGCGATCGGCCTGCGCGAGGATTTCCATTTCGTCACCGGAAAGGCCGGTGAACGCTTGCATGACGGAAGGGGCGTCGGTGTTGGACATGGTGCGGTGCGGTTGTTGGTGAGTCTGACTTACCAGCAGCTTAGGGTCTGTCGTCGGGTTCGGGCTTCGTCCGATCTGGTGAGAGCCGCGGTCATGCTGCCGTCCGCCGTATCATGCGCGCCACGCTTTCCGGGGGGATCATGCGTAGACATCGGTGTATTGCCGGCGTGGGGACGGCCGCCGCGCTGTTGCTGGGCGCATGCGCCAGCGACGAACTCGAATCGGCCGCGGCTGGCGGCGTGCCGGCTGAGGCTCGTTTCCTGAGCGACGATGCCGCGTGCACGGCACCGCGCTGCTTCGAGCTGGATGTTCCCGTGCCGGTGGGCGTGAAGATCACCGACAACCGCGTGCGCGTGCTGGTGCCGGAGGACTACGCCGTTTCCGGCAAGCGCTATCCGCTGTTGTATCTGCTGCACGATGCCCCCGGCGACTACACCGCCTGGACGCGGCTCGGCCATGCACAGTCGGTCACCGCGGGTCTGGAGGTGATCGTGGTCATGCCCGATGGCGGCGGTGGCAATCCGGGCTGGTATTCCGACTGGGAGAATGGCGAATTCCAGTGGGAGACCTATCACATCGAGGTGATGATGCCGTACCTCGAGCGTCAGCTGCGCGTGCTGGGCGACGGTCATCGCGCGGTGGCGGGCCCGTCCATGGGCGGCCACGGCGCGATGTACTACTCCGCCGTGCATCCGGGGCTGTTCCAGGCGGCGGCCGGGTTTTCCGGCGCGGTGGATTTTCTTGCCGTGGATCGGGTCAGCGCACTCGCAGGGGGCTTGTTGAGCATGCCGCCCCTCTCCGTATGGGGCGATCCGCTGCGCAATTTCGCGGTCTGGCAGGCGCACGATCCCGGCACGCAGATCGACGGCCTAGCCGGCATGAAGATCTACCTCGCCGCGGGCAATGGCTTGCCTGGTGGTCCGCACGAGCAACTGGGCTCACCGCAGCTGTATGCGATCGAGCCCTTGCTGTACGTGATGAATCGGTCGTTTGCGCAGGCACTCACGCGTGCCGGTATCGAACATGAGACGTTCTTCTACGGCCCGGGTTTTCATGACTGGCCGTACTACGCCGATGCTTTCGTCTGGGCGCTGCCGAAGCTGCTGGACGCGATCGCGCCCTGAGCCTGTCCTGTCGCGACTCAAGCCGTCGCGATCAGTGTGGTGATGTCATCGCGCAAGTCGTCGAGCAGTTGCGGCAGCAGCGCCTGCAGCGGTACTGACAGCGTGCGCCACTGCTGTGCAGCAGTGAGCAAGGGTTGCGGCTGGCGCAGTCGTTCCGCCGTGCGTCGTATCGCACGGTCGATCCCCGGCGCGGTGGCATACGACAGCAGCAGCGCGGTGAAACCGGCGGCGGTGGGCGCACGTCCGCCGGCGCGCACGAACCATGGCGCGGCTGCGGCGATGGCGGTGCCGGCCCGCGCGCAGAACGCGGGCAGAGGGACGTCATGGAGTTGCGTCCAGGTTTGCGCCAACGCGTAGTCACAGGCGAGATCGAGCACGATACCGGCGTAGCGGCGCGCACCCGGATCGAAGCCGGCGCGCAGCGGTTGCAGCGCGGGGTGCCGGTCGGTCGCGGCATCGACCCGACGATGCGCGCGGATCCCGAGCGCGATGTCATCCGGATAGGCTGACAGATCGGCGCCGCGCACCATGTCGCCGAGGATCGCACCGGCCATCGAGGTCTGCGTGCGCTCGGCCAGCCACAGGTGTGCGAGAAAATTCACGCGCTGTCGAGCAGCGCATCGACCAGGCCCCAGGCCAGTGCGGTCTGCGCGTCGATCCTTGCGCCCGACAGCACCATCCACGCCGTGCGTTGCCGTCCGATGCGGCGGGCGATGCTGACACAGCCCCCTGCTCCCGGAATCAGGCCGTACTTCAGCTCCGGCAACTGAAACCAGGCATTCGGCCGCGCTGCGATCTGAGCGGCAAACGCGGGAAACTCGATGCCGCTGCCGATGCAGGCACCATGCACGATCACGCGCGTGCGCTGCGCACAGCGCGCCAGCAGACGCCCGGGCAGGGCGAGGCTGCGCACCAGATGCGCGGTCGCGGTATCCGGTGCCGAGCCGAACTCGCTGACGTCGCCGCCGGTGGAAAAGCATTTGCCGCGTGCGTCGATCTCGATCCGTTCGATCGCATCGTCCGCGAGTGCCAGTTGCAGGGCTTCGCACAGCGCGTCGCGCAGCTCCACCGACATGGCGTTACGGTTCGAGGGCCGGTTGAGCGTCAGTTGCAGCGTGTCCTGCTGCCGCTGCAGCAGCACGGCCGGACCGTCATCGCGGATCGTTGCCGCAGCCTCGCTGCGGTTCCCTGCCAGCCAGGCCTGAAACTCGGCGCCGCCCTGCAAGGTGGCATAGGCCAGTGACTCGGCTTGCAAGGCATCGGCCAGGGGCAGGGTTTCGCTGAAGCGCAGCAGCTGCACCAGGATCGCTGCCGCCAGTGGGCGCCGACGAATGTTGTCGATGCAGTCGGATGCCGCCGCCAGATCCGGTAGCCAGGTGTCGCAGGCCCGCGCCAGCGGGGCTTGTGCATCACCCGCAATCCCGAGCACCGGGCAGGGCAGTTGTCGCAGCCAGGCCGCTGCACTGCGCCAGTCGCTGCTCGGTGTGCCCAGATCGCAGAGCAGCAGCGGCCTGTCCGAGAACGGTGAGCAGGGGTTGATCGTCAGCGGGCTCTGCGCCAGTGCTGACAGCTGTTCGGTGCTGATCACGGCAATGGCGGCCTGAGCATCCATGTACGTACTTCGAGTGCTTGCAGCGCGTGCCTCGGTAGCGACGCCAGGAGCGACGCAGCCAATATCGAAGCGTGAGACGGTGGATTTATGATGGATCAGTCTAAGTCAGGAGGCGTGTGATGAATACCCGAACCGCCGTTGCTGCCGCTCCCGATCCGACTCACCGTTTATCACCGGCGCTGGTGGTACGCGAGGCTGCGGCAGCGATCGACTGGTACTGCCGGGTGCTGGGTGCCCGCGAGTCGTTCCGGCTGGTCGAGCCCGGCGGCAAGGTGGGGCATGCCGAACTGGTACTGGGCGGCAATCTGCTGATGCTGGCCGATGAATATCCGGACTTTGATGCGCTGAGTCCGGAGACTATCGGCGGCAGCCCGGTGTGCCTGCATCTGTATGTCGACGATGTGGATGCACGACTGGCGCAGGCGGTCGCCGCTGGTGCGACGCTGTTGCGTCCGGCGAAGGATGAGTTCTATGGCGATCGCGTCGGCATGATCGTCGATCCGTACGGCCACAAGTGGCAGCTTGCCAGCCGTATCGAGAACGTGGCGCCTGAAGAGATGCAGCGGCGCTGGAGCGAGATGCTCGAAAGCGTGTGAGGGCCCGCCGGGTTACGAACGCACGCCGAAGGTGCCGAGATCAACGCGCCAGCGCGTCACCAGATCCGCGCCGTCGCCGGTCCAGGTGATGTCGCCGCCGAGCTTGGCCAGACGGTCGCGCAGATTGTGCAGGCCCAGCGAAGCCTGCCACTGGTCCGGTGCGCGGCCTGAATGGCGGTGGCGGATTTCGATCGCCAGCGCGGTCTCGACGAAATCCAGCTGGATCGACAGCATCTCCGGTCCGGCATGGCGCAAGGCATTGCTCAGGGCTTCACGCAATATGCGCGACAGTGCCAGCGCGTCGCCGCCGGCGAGATCCAGTTCCGGCATCGCACCGCTGACACGCCAATCTAGGTTGGCGGCAGCTGCGTTGCAGCGTTCGGTGACTTCCCATTGCCAGTCGCCGAGCAGGGCCGGCAAACAGATGGGCGGCGCGCGCATGCTGTAGACCACCGCGCGCAGCTCCGACAAGGCGATGCGTGCCTGATCGGCTTCCGCCGCGGGCAAGCGGTGACTCATGGTCAGCAGACGGGCGCCGACATCGTCATGCAGGTCGCGCGCAACACGATCGCGCTCTTCGCGGACGCCTTCCTCGAGCATGGCGCGGTAGCGCAGTATTTCCGCGAACAGGCGCCGCAGTTCTGCAAGCACCGCGATGTCCTTCTGCTGGAACAGCCGCGCACCGCCTTCGCAGTAGCGCAGCACCATCGCTTCGACTTCGGTATGCGCGGCGATGCCCAGCGCCAGTCCGTTGTCGAGAATGCCATCCCGCTGGACGGTGGCGGCGGTATCGATCTCCAACGGTGCATAGGCGTCCTGCAGCAGGGTTTTCCAGGCGGAGGAGGTGCCGTGCTCGGGGCCGGAAAGCGCATCGGTCACGCGCCGGATCAGCACCGGTGGCTGATCCCGCACGCGGCTGCGCGCAAGTCGTGACCAGAGCCACTGCCGCAACGGGAAATAGATCCAGCCGGCGATGGCCAGCGAGATCAGCATCGAGGTGCCGGCATCGATGCGCAGCAGGTACACCAGCAGCGAATCGAGCGCGATGACCGCGAGGCCGCCAAAGAACAGTCGCCAGGCCGTGAACCACCAGCGGTCGAGGCGGAACAGCTGGTAGCGCAAAACGCCGAAGGCGACACCGACATGGATCAGCAGGAAGAAGCCGAAGGCATAGCCCTGGATCGCACCATTGTCGATTCCTGCCAGTGACGGCAGGTACATCACCGCGACGAATGCGCCGCTGCCGAACAGCCAGGCCAGCAGGAAGACCCGCAGTGCAGCGCGTTGCACCGGGTCGCCGCGGGTTTTCCACCACTGCACAGCGGCCAGCAGATAGGTGGAGAGGTAGCCAAGACTGATAGGCAGATGCGCCAGCAGGTCCACCGAATCGATCAGGCGCAGGGGAATGGCTGCTCCCAGCGCGACATAGACGGCAATGATCAGGGGGCCGGCAGGAAAGCGTGCCAGTCGCAAGGGGTAGTACCAGAGCACGGCGATCAAGCCGCCGCAGAACAGCAGCGCGCCGAACTGGTTCAGCGCCGACAGCGCCATGAACAAGGTGCCGGGCAAGGCCAGTTCGCGCGTGCTGTAGACCGCTGCGGCGGAGGCGAACATCAACATGCCCAGGCCGGTCAGCGCGTAGTAGCGCGTCGCCGGGTCTTCCCTGCGGAACGCCCAGACGCCGGCACCGGCCAGCAGACCGCCGACGGCGCAGAACAGTTGGAACCAGAACACCACCGGGAGTTGGCTCAGGGGGCGTGAGGGCTGCAGCGGCAGATCGACGACACTGCCATCCGTGCGTACCAGCTGCAGCGTGTCGTGCTGCAGTAAACGGTGCAGTTCGTCCTGACTGGAGAAGAACGCGTCCATTGCCGCGTAGCTCAGGAACGCCATATCCGGTTCCGGCGTGAGGTCGGCCGTTTGCAGGGGCCTGTCCGGAGCACCGGCGACGCGTAGCGCGATGATCCGTTCGCCATCCTGCAGTGCGGCGCGTGCCGGCTCCGAATAGCGTGTCGCGACAATCACCCCCTCGTCGCCGGGCGCGAGCAGCAGGCCGAGTCCAGGGCGCGCGGTGGCCAGGGTGATGCAGGTCATGACCACCAGCACCGACAGAATCAGTGCGGCGCTCAGTATGCGATGTGGAAGTAGCGCGAACATGCCCGGATATTGTTATTGGCGCTGCGGTTGCGGGTGTTCAGTGTGACGTCGTGCGCGGCCGTTGACGAGCCTTGCATAGAGCACCCTGACGATGCGCCGCCGGTTGGTCGCCGGCGCGTTGCCCGTGCCTGGTCCTAGCGTTCGCCGCGCTTGAACAACGAGAAGAATGCATACGACGGATCTGCAGGTCCCGGCTTGCCGATGTAGGCACCGCTCAGGAACGGATGTTCAAGATCGACGGCCGACGGGGTCGCCGGATAGGCCCAGTCGGCAACGATCGCGCGGTGGCTGAATTTCCAGATGCCGTCACGCTTTTCATACTTGTCGAAATAGCGACCACCGATCAGGACGTCGTAGCCGGCCCCGCCATCCTTCACCTTGTGGAACGCCAGCAGGTAGACCTCGCCTTCGGCGCGGTCGCCGTCCAGCTTCAGGTTCACGGTGGTGACGTTGTGATGGAGGATTTCCATCGCGGCCTGGATCGCCGGCAGCTTGTCGATGAAGTCCATCGCCGGGCCCTTGGCAAAATGCCCGTGATCGTCGATCGCGTCATCGTGGTACAGCGCGCGCATCTTGTCGTGATCGTGGCGGTCGGCCGCGGTGCAGTAGGCCATGATCAGTTCGTGGATCGCCTGCTTGTCGAGCAGTTCGTCGAGTTGTCGTTCGCGGGTTCGGGTGTTCATCAGCTGAGCCCCACCACCGGTATCGCGGCGCCGTGGATTGCGCGGGCTTCCGTCGAACACAGGAAGCGGATGACATTGGCCAGATCCTGTGGGGCGACCCAGCGTGACGGATCGGCGTCGGGCATGGCCGCGCGATTGGCCGGTGTATCGATGATGCTGGGCAGGACGCAGTTGACGTTGATGCCCTGCTCGCGCAATTCGCCGGCCATCGCTTCGGTAATGCGGATCACGGCACTTTTCGCGGCACTGTAGGCGCCCATCTGCGCGCTGCCCTTCTGGCCGGCACCCGCGCCGATATTGACGATGCTGCCGCCACCGCTGGCGAGGATCGCGGGCACCGCGGCGCGCACTGCGTTCAACAAGGTACCGACGTTGAGGTCCTGCATCCACTGCCAGGTGATGGTGTCGGTTGCATGCACGGCGGGGCCCATCGCAAAGCCGCCGGCGATGTTGCACAAGGCGTGCAGTCCGCCGAAGTGCTGCACCGCAGCGGCTATCGCATCACCTGTCGCGACTTCATCCATCAGATCGGTTGCGCACAACCGCTGCGTGACCTCCGCTTCCGGATATGCCCGCTGCAATGTTGCCAGCTGCAGGTCCAGCAGGATCAGTCTGGCACCCGCCGCGTGACAGGCGCCCGCGACCGCGCGGCCCAGACTGCCCGCAGCGCCGGTGATCGCCACCACTTTCCCCTGAAGACTCATCGCGCTCCTCCCTGTGGGGCCGCTTCGCAGAGGCGCGCGGCTCTATATGCAGGACGCTAGCACGCCGCTTGCGCGCGCCACCCCCTCTGAACGGGTGACTCAGTGGATCGCAGCAGCGGCCGGTGCGGGCAACAGCGGACGCAGCGGCTGGCGCTGCGGGTCCCAGTCTGCCGCCGCCGCCTGCAGACGCGCGATGCGTTCGGCGTCCAGCGGGTGCGTCGACAGCAGCGAGGGTGCCTCACCCAGATGTTCGTTGCGGTAGCGCGCGAAGGTTTCGAACACCGCAGCGCCGCCGCCGGCGTGGCCATAGAGTTTCTGCAGCGCCAGGATGGCGGCGCTGTCGGCGGCAGTTTCGGCGCGTCGCGAATAGCCGCGCTGCACCAGCGTTGCAAAGGCGCCGGACAGATGCGCGGCATTGCCGGTCAGCAGCGTCAGCGCCACCAGCATCGAGGCACTGCCACCGAGTCCGGAGATCGGATCACGAGCGTGGATGTGAGCGATCTCGTGCGCCAGCACCATCGCCAACGCGTTCTCGCTGTCCAGACGGCGATAGAGACCGCTGGTGACCGCGATGTGACCCCCGAGGCTGGCAAAGGCATTGGGGCTGTCATCGTCCAGGTAATGCAGCTGCAGGGTCATCTCCGGCGGCAGCGCCATCTGCGCGGACAAGCGTGTGCTGAGCGCCTGCAAGGCATCGCGGATCGCAGACGCTTCCGGTGATTGCGCGCTGTCGTCGGTATCGATGCCGGGGACAAAGCGTGTGCCGACCCAGGCCTGTTCCTGCGCAAACGGAATCAGCCGCGCCAGCTGACCGCCAGCGAAATACAAGGTCGCGCTGAGTATCACAACGACCACGGCCAGACCTGCGGTCAGCTGCAGAAATTCCAGCAGCACTGGTTCGCGCCCGACGTTGACCTCATGCGGCAGCTGCGGGTTTTCGTAACTCATGCGGGTGCGGGGATCACCGCGGTGCCGTAGGCAATGAATTCGGCCGAGAACGAGGCCTGGCGGCCGGCAACGCTTTCGGACAGCGATGAGGTTTCGAAACGGACGTTGAACACCATCGTCGCGCCCTGTGCCTGCGCCTGACGTTTCATCCGCACGATCGCTTCGCGGCGACCGCGATCCATCAGCGACTCATAGGCGGTCAGACG
The DNA here is from genome assembly GCA_040391865.1 of Solimonas flava. Lineage (GTDB taxonomy): Bacteria > Pseudomonadota > Gammaproteobacteria > Nevskiales > Nevskiaceae > Solimonas. The sequence goes on along the minus strand of JBEBWZ010000018.1, from coordinate 14,681 downwards.
ACCGCCGAAGATGCTCTTGAGGCTGGCGGCGATGCGCTTGAAGTAATCCTCGCCGATGACCACCGAGCCGCTGACCAGCGTGCCGTGCACGAAGCTGCGGTCCTGCGGCAGATGACGTTCGTTGAAGACCAGGATCTCGCGCAGCGCCGCTTCGTCCTGCTGCAGGCGGCGGAAGTGGCGTCGCTCGGCGGCACTGCCGGCGACCAGTCCGACGATCAGCAGGGCCAGGAAAAAGCCGAACTGGATCAGCAGTTCCACGGCCTTACTCCACGACCACGGCAGTGCCGTAGGCCATCACTTCGGCGGCTCCGGCGGCGATGTTGGAGGTCGAGAACCGGATATTGATCACCGCGTTGGCGCCAGCCGCCTGTGCCTGCTGCACCATGCGCTCGATGGCTTCCTGACGCGATTCGTTCAGCAACTCGGTATAGGCCTTGAGTTCGCCGCCGACGAAATTCTTGAACCCTGCCAGCAGATCCTTGCCGGCATGCTTGCTGCGCACCGTGGAGCCTTGCACCAGGCCGAGATGACGCACGACGGTACGGCCGGGAAGGAGTTCGAGGTTGCTGAGTTCCATGGGGGTTCTGTTGGCTCGTGGAGTGATGCGCGCATTCTAGGTTGCGTGACCGGCCAGATGACAATCGGTTGCCACAGGGCGCGGCCAAAGAAAAACCCTCCCTCGCATTCGCGAGAGAGGGTTGCAGAGCACAAAGCTTCCGGGTCAGCGCTGCGGCAGGCCGCGCCCACGGCGCAGCCGCCATGCCAATCCCAGCATCAGCAGCAGCGGCATTCCAAGCGCACCGCCGCTGGAGCGGGGCGCGTCGTCGGTCGCAGGCGGGCTGACGTTTTTCACCGCGGGTGCGCCCGGGTCCTTGATGGTGCCGTTGGCGAGGCCGTCGGTATCGCCGGCACCGCCATCGGTCAGGACCAGGGTGACCACGTTGTCATTGAACGTCGCGCCGGCGAACTCGCTGCAGGTGCTGCCGCTGGCATCGCATTTGATGTACGCGTCCGGCCGGCTGGCGGCCGGCAGGGTGATCGTCACCGTGACTTCACTCCCCGCGGCAACGTCCTCGACATCGAATGCGTAGAAGCCGTTGGGATAGCTGTGGCTGCTGACGGCTCCGGTGGGCTGGGTGACAGTGCGTGCATTGACCAAGGTGCCACCGGCCGTGCTCAGCGTGATCGCGCCGCCGGGCGCGTCGGCGATGGTGGTGGTCGAGGCTTCGGGCGGTAGTCGCGTGGTGACCGTGAAGGCACTGCTGACACCGCCGATGGTGACGGTTGCGGTCGCGCTCTGGCCGGCGGTGGCCGGCGCGGTGACGCGCACCTGCAGCGTCTGTCCGGGGGCGACCGTGGCATTGGCGCTGGTGTACGCGCCACCGGGCAGCACCCGATATTCGCCGCCGCTGATGCTGATCGGCGCGGCGGTGTTGATGCCGGTGATCTCGCGCACACCGGATTCGACCACGGCACCGGTGTCGGCATCGTTGACGGCGGTGAACGGGAAGGCATCCGGTTCGGTGTCGTCCGCTACCGCAGCGACCACTGATTCGAAAGTGCCGGCGACACCGCCAACCGTCAGTGTGGTGAGGGTACGCGTTCCCGGGCTGCCGGTGGTGTGGCGTACGCAGACGCTCTGACCATTCTCGATGGTGCCGGCCTCGGCGGTGAAGCTGCCGTTGCAGCCGATGGAATAGCCGCGACCCTGGGCACTGTGGTTGACGCTGATGGCCACCGGGATGTTGATGCCGGTGATAGTCTGCGGGCCGGAGGTATCGGTAGCGTTCGCGGTTGCGTTCTCGTTGATGCCAAAGCCGAAGGCATCGGGAGTGCCGTCGTTGACCGGGCCGCCGCTGCCACTGTCGCCGAGCAGACGCATCACCGCGACACCGTTTCCGGACGTCCCCCTCACCGCGCCGACCAGCGTGATCTTGCCGTCGGTGCCGAACAGGATGCGACCGCGGGTGTCGTTGAAGCGCCGGCTGGAGCCGAGGTCGTAGTTGCGGATGCCGTTGACCGGCGTGTCACCCTCGTCGAACGCGGTATCCGCGGTGAGATCGGCCTTGAGGCGCGCCACGGCGCCGTGGCCGCTGACGACAATGCGACCCGAAGCATCGACCGCGGCAAACATCGGCAACATGCCGAGCAGCAGCGGTGAACTCCCTACCTCGGTCCCACTGGCGTCATAGCGGCGAATATTGGCGTCCACGGACACCAGCAGCTTGCCATCCGCTTCGGGCAGCAGGACGTACACGGCCTGGGTGGCCTGGGTATTCAGTGCCTGCACCCGGACAATGTTGCTGTCGCCACCCAGTTCGTTGCGGAAGCTGGTGTCGTGGTTGCCGTTGGCGTCATATCGCGCCAGCCAGTAGCGCGTGAACTGCACGGTCATCGAGCCGACCTTGATCGGCTCCTGACGCGAGCCCGCAATCAGCAAGCGGCCGCTGCTGTCCAGCGCCAGTTCATGGATGCTGCCGTTCTCCAGCGGGCCGGTGAGATAACCGCCGCTGCCGAAGCTGGTGTCCGGGGTTCCGTCAGCGCTGAGACGAGCCACCTGATTGCCGCCGTTGGAGATATAGAGACGGTCCTGTGCATCCACCACCATGCGTGCGGCATCGCGCAGGCCCACGCCGGTCAGCACCGCATCGCCGTTGGCCTTGGCCGGCAACAGTTGTCCGCTGGTCCCGAAGCCGGTGTCGATGCTGCCGTCGGCATTCATGCGGATCAGACGCAGGCGGATGTCGAGTCCTTCGGTATCCGCCTGCAGCAGGTATTTCCCGGTGGACAGTTTCACCACGTTGTAGACGCCGGCGCGCGCGATGCTGCCGGGCGTGGTGCTTTCCGAACAGGGCGGTCCCTTGATCGCGCTGAACTGCCCGGTCGTGGCCAGGGTGAGATGCAGATTGCCGGCGACCTGATCGGTGGCATAGCAACTGGCCTCGCTGACGATGAACGAAAGCTGGTCGTTCGGCTTCAGTTCCGCAAATCGCGAGCTGAGCGCGAAGCCCACGAGGGCGCCGGTGCCGGATCCGCTGACCGAATCGTTGACCAGCGACGTATCGCGATCGCTGGGCGCGGCCAGCGCCTGAGGCGTGGCCAGTGTCAGGCCCAGAATGGCAATGAGAGTGGAATAGCGGGACTGGATTTTCATGAAGGAATCCGATGCAGCGTATAGATGCGCATCAATCTAGAAGTCACTTGCATCGCGGCCCATCCCGCAGATGCGGGATGAGGATCGCGGCCGTACCGCGCACCGGATGCTCGGCTTCTGGCCTGGAGCGCCGCGATCGCAAGTCGTGACATCAACCGCGCCGTGATACGGCGCCGATCACGCCATCAGGGCTCAGGCAGGCGGCGGGAAATGTCTGCAGGCTGGCCGTGCGGGCACGCCCATTTCATGAGTGCCTGCTGAAAGTGGGCAGCGTCAGCTGCCGCGGGAGAGCTCTGTCCGGGCGAATCCGCGGGGAAGCTGTCGGCGGTGCCGCATCCCGGCGTTATTTGCGCTCGAGCTGTTTGTCGAGCTGCTTTTCCCATTCATGGCGCTGTTGCTGCTGCCCCAGACAGCCGCTGGCGGCGGTGCAGGGTTCTGCTGCCATTCCAGTGCTGGAACCCGGCTGGCTGCTGTAGACGTTCCATAGCCGCTGCTGGTTGAGCGCGGCGGCGCGGTTGTTCCAGTTCCTTTCCATCTGCTGGTACTGGCCCTGCCAGTAGCCACAGCGCGGACCCTGGTACTGACAGTAGACGCCGACGTCGTAGTGGAAGTCGGCGAGGCTGGCCATGCTCGGCCCCTCGCGGTCGATGCGCGCGATGAAGGCCTGCTCCTGCGGATTCTTCTGCATCTCCACCACGCCGCGCCGCTGTGCCAGGGTGATCGCCATCGAGTCGCCTGTGCTCGCGGCCTTCTGCAGCCATTGGCTGGAGCGCGCCATGTCCTGCGGCAGATAGTGACCGCTGCGGTAGAGGTTGGAGAGGTTGATCATCGCGGTGACGCTGGCGCTGTTGCCCGAGGCCGCGAGCTGCTCCAGCAGCCGGACGCCGGTGGCGACATCGGTCGTGGTGCCGTTGCCCTGGATATAAGCGAAAGCCAGCTCGCGCTGGGCATTGGGATAGCCCTTGTCCGCGGCGAGTCGCATCCAGTTGAAACCTTCAGTGAGATTCTTGTCGCGGTAGAACTGGTTGGCCTTGCGGTACTCGGCGATGCCGTTGTCCGCGCCAATCGGTTGCGCGGCGAGTTGGGTCTTCTCCGCAGGCAGTTTCGCGAGCTCGGCCTTCGCATCCGGATGGCCCATGCTCTCGGCGCGGCGCAGATACTCTCGTCCTTGCGGCAGGTCCACCGGGACATTGCGTCCATGTGCGTAGATGCCGCCCAGCAGGAAGTAGGCGTGGCTGTCGCCGTACTCGCCGGCCTTGCGAAACCACGCTATCGCCTGCACGTGATCGCGCGGCAGGCCGATGCCGTTGTCGTACAGCCAGCCGAGAATGCGCTGCGAGGCGGCGTGATTCTTCTCTGCCGCCTGCCGCCAGTACACGATTGCCTCGTCCGTCTTGTTGTCGGCGTGCAGCTTGTCGGCCAGCTCGAAGGTGGCGTCGAGATGGCCCAGTGCCGCGGCTTGCCGCAGGGCTTCCAGTCCCTTGGCCACATCGACCGGAATGCCCTTGCCCTGCAGGTACAGCCTGCCGAGGTTGTAGAGCGCATGGCTGTCGCCCCGTTCTCCGGCCTTGCGATACCAGGACACCGCCTTGGGGCTGTCCGCTGCGATGCCTTGCCCGGTGTCATACACCCAGCCAAGTACGCGCATGGCCGCGGCATTGTTCTTGGCGGCGGCGGCTTCCCACTGCCGGATCGCCTCGGCCATGTCATTGGCCTGTTTCATCGCCTGCTCACCGCGTACGAACTCGGCGCCGCCGTCATCCGGCGCTGCGGTCTCGCGCACTCCGGAGATCGACTGCGCCTCGGCTTGGGCCACGCCTTCGGCCTGCTTCAGCCAGCAGTAGGACGGCCCGTCAGGCTGGGGCGTGTACAAGGTCCAGGCCTTGCACTGGCCTTCCGTCTCACAGGTTTGCTTGCAGGCCTTCCAGTCGCCGCTGCCGGTTTCGTAGCTGCGATAGTCGTTGCCGGCCCGGCCGATACCTGGTTCCGGCGCCCAGCTTCCCCAACTGCTGTCGGCATACCCGGCGATTGCGCAGAACAGGCACAGGGCGAGGGCCGATGTCTGAATCTTCATTCGAGGCGCATCTCGGGCTGGGGGCGTCTGTGCCCGGATATTAAGTCCCTGCCATCGCCGGGGGTCAAGCTAACGGCGATGCTGTCGACAAGATCGGTTGGCCGCTCTACAGCGTCTGCTGCACGAAGCCCAGCCGCACGGCCTTCAGCGTCGCTTCCGCGCGCGTGTTGATATCGAGCTTGCGGTAGATGTTCTTGACATGATCGGCGGCGGTGTGACGGCTGATGCCAAGACGCGCAGCCAGATCGGGCAAACGACAGCCCTTGGCGATCAGGGTGAGCACCTCGCGTTCGCGCGGTGTCAGCGACACGGATTCCTGTTCGACGGCCGCCGGAGCATTGAAGATGCGCAACAGCCGGTGCGCAATGGCCGGCGACAGCGGCGGTTCGCCGCGAAGAATGCCTTGCAGTGCGGCGATCGTGCGCTCCTGTGGCTGATCCTTCAGCAGGTAGCCGTGAGCACCGGCCCTGAGTGCCGGGAACAAGTGTTCGTCGTCGGCAAACAGCGTGGTCACGACGATGGTGCAGGGGAAGCGGGCGGCCGTCAGTTCCTGGATGATGTCCGTGCCGGAGCCGTCGGGCAGCCCCAAATCGACCAGCGCCAGATCCGGCTTCAGGCCACTGCCCAGCAGGCTGCGTGCCAGCGCAAGATTAGCCGCCGTATGAACCGCAATGCCGCTGAACAGTGTTTCCAGCAAGTCCGAAAGCCATGCGCTGACATCGGCAATGTCTTCGACGATCAGCGCCGTCTGCGGGGGATGTTCGGGGGCATTCATGGCAGCAACATTCGCATGTCCGCACCCGATTGCCTATCCCGTGGATATGGGGGCATCGGCAGGCGTGGGACGGGGCTTCAGAGGCCGGGTGCCTGGTGATGCGCGTCTGCGCCGGTCGGGCGCTGGACGGCGGGGGCCGCCATCAGACGCGGTGCGTGCGCCGGCAGCAAGCCGGCCCAATGCGGAAAGCGGCGCAGGAAGTGGAATGCCAGCACACGGCGCAGCCTGTGCAGGGGACCGGGCTTGGGGATTTCGCGTGCCGAAATTTCCTTGCAGCTGTCGTGCATCAAGGTTTCCAGATGCGCCGCCAGCAGATGGTTGAAATCCCGGTCCCAGATCATCAGGTTGGCTTCGAGGTTCAGCGACAGACTCAGTGGATCGAGATTGCTGGAGCCGATGGTCGACCACTGCTCGTCGATGGCGGCAACCTTGCCGTGCAGCGGCCGTTCGCAGTACTCGTAGATATGCACCCCGCCACTGAGCAGATAGCGATACAGGATCGCCGCCGCCTGCTGTGCGATCGGCATGTCCGGTTTTCCTTGCAGGATCAGACGTACGTCGACCCCGCGGTGTGCCGCCCTGCGCAGCGCCTGCAGCAGGCGATACCCGGGAAAGAAATAGGCGTTTGCGATATAGATGCGATGGCGCGCGCTGCGGATCGCGGCCAAATAGTGGCGTTCGATATCGTTGCGGTGCTGTGCGTTGTCGCGTGTCACCAGTAGCACACGGGCCTGATCGCTATCCGTCGCAGGGTGGGCTGCCATGACGCCGGGTCCGCGTCGTGGCCATCGCCGTCGCAGTCGCTGCGGCTCGCTGATGGTGTCACGCATGATCCGTCGCATCTCGGCAACCGCCGGACCACGTACGGCGACGGCATAGTCCTGCTTGGCCTCAGGTCCGAAGTGCAGCAGATGTTCGTCCGAGAAATTGATGCCGCCGATGTAGCCCTCACGCGCATCGACGACCAGCAGTTTGCGATGCAGGCGACGAAATGGATTGGTGCGCATCCAGAACAGCGTCGGGCGTGGGTCGAAGTAGCGGAAGTTGATGCCCGCCGAACTCATCTCGCCGACGAAATCCTGGCTCAACGACAGCGAACCGTAGCCGTCGGCCAGTACATGGACGGTGACACCACGTTGTGCTGCAGCGATCAGATGACGCTGCAGTTCGCGGCCGACGCCGTCGTCGAACAGGATGAAAGTCTCCAACAAGATTTCCCAACGTGCTGCATCAATGGCAGCGTTGACCCGAGGGAAAAAAGCTTCGCCATTGATCAGCAGCTCCAGTTGGTGGCCCGATGTCGGCTGCGGTGTGCTCATGGCAGGATCTCGGCACAGAGCCCCAGGTGGTCGGACAATTGCGACCACGGCGGCTCACGGAGAATCTGCAGCTGGCCGGCACGTGCGCCACGCACGTAGATGCGATCGAGGCGCAGGATCGGAAAGCGGGCGGGAAAGGTGCGCGCGGCGCGCCCATGCTGTTCGAGAAATACTTCGCGCAAGCCGCAATGGCGCAGGCTGCGATCGGCTTGCTGGCGCCAGTCGTTGAAATCGCCGGCGACGATCACCGGCTCGTTCTGTGGCACCACCGATTCGACCAGGTCACACAGCAGCTTCAGCTGCCGGCGCCGATGCCGTTCGCGCAGGCCCATATGGACGCAGACCAGATGCACACGTTCGGTTTCAGGCCATGTCGGCATTTCGATGACTGCGTGCAGCAGTCCGCGGCGTTCCGGACCGTTCTGCGAGATATCGTGATTTTCGTGGCTGATGATCGGAAACTTCGACAGGATCGCATTGCCGTGATGGCCCTTGGGATAGACCGCGTTGCGGCCATAGGCATGGCTGCTCCAGATCGAATCGGCGAGGAATTCGTATTGCGACTGCTCCGGCCAGTTCTGATGGCGGCGTGCATGACCGCTGTGCTCGCCGAGCACTTCCTGCAGGAACACGATATCCGCCGAGATGCCGCGCACCGCTTCGCGCAGTTCGTGCAGCATGAAGCGGCGATTGAAGACATCGAAGCCCTTGTGCGTGTTCAGACTCATGATCCGCAGCACGGCAGTCTCCCGATGATGAGTGCGGGCAACCGCTCAGCGCCGATGCCCGTCTCGCAGCTCGTTGGCGAGATCGCTCCTGTCTTTCTGTTAACAGGGCTATCAATTGCATGGCCGCCATGAATCCTGGCTGAAGAGCGCGCCAGGATTCAGCGCACGTTCCTGCGGCAGCGGCTTAGATGGTCCTCCACACGTATCGCGAAACCACGACCATCAGCAGGCTCATGAAACACGCCGACGATCCTGTGGAAGAACCTGCACGCTCGAAAGCGGCGAAGTCATCGGCCGCATGGCGTTATTGGGTGGTGCGTGTGTTGCCGCTGCTGTTTGGCGTGACGGTGATCGGCTTGACGCTGCAACGGGGGCAAACCATTGCTTGGGGTGAAGTCTGGCCGGCGGTGCGGAGCTACGATCCCGCGCTGGTGCTGACCGCACTGCTGTCGGCATTGGGCAGCTACGCGATCTGCAGTAGCTATGATTTGTTTGGCCAACGTCATGTCGGGCACCACTTGCCGTTGGCGCGGGTACTCGCGATCAACTTTGTCGGCTATGCGTTCTCGCAGAACCTGGGGGCGATGGTCGGCGGCATGGGCTTTCGCTATCGGCTTTACCATCGTTACGGCCTGAAGCCGGCACAGACCACGCAGATCATCGCGCTCAGCGTTCTGACCAACTGGTCTGGCTATCTGTTGCTGCTGGGACTGGTGCTGATGTTCTGGACGCCGACGGTGCCGCGCTTTCCGCCACCGCCATGGCTGATCGCGGGCGGCAGCGTCGCGTTGGTGATCGTTGCAGCCTATGTCGGCCTGTGCTGCTGCGCCGGCCATCGAAAGCTCAAATTCTGGCGCTTGCGGATGCAGGTGCCGTCGGCATCGATGGCCGTATTGCAACTGCTGCTGTCCAGCGTCAGCTGGATCCTGATTGCCGCGACGGTTGCGCGCTTGCTGTCGACGGACCTGCCGTTCTCCCTGGTGCTGGGGGTGGTGCTGCTGGGCAGCATGGCCGGGGCGTTGCTGCATGTGCCTGCGGGGTTGGGAGTGCTCGAAGCGGTGTTCCTCGCGATGCTGTCGCAGCAGAACCCGGCACAGGTGCTGGCTGCCCTGCTCGTTTTCCGTGTGGTCTATCAACTGGTGCCACTGAGCCTCGCGGCGTTGCTGTACTTGTTACTGGAATGGCGAGGGCGGCGTGGTGAGACCGCCGCACGCCACAACAGAACCACTCCTCCCATAAATGGGTGAGGCTGACTCACCAGACTCCGGAATAGGCTTCGGTAAACTGCGGCGCGCCAATCTTCCAAGGAAGCTTGCGTGTCCTATTGAGGGTGACTCACCCCATTTCCGAAATCCAGCAGGAGCAGCCGATGTCCGAAGCCCCCAAGCCCGAATCCGTCCTGGTCGAGCGCCGCGGTGCAGTGCAGTGGATCACCATCAATCGCGAGGAGCGCCGCAATGCCCTCAACGAGCAGGTGGTCAAGACCATCGACGCCGGCATCGTCGCGGCGATGAACGATCGCGACTGCCGCGCCATCGTCATCACCGGTGCCGGCGACAAGGCCTTCTGCGCGGGCGCCGATCTGGCCAAGGGCACGCAGGGTTTCGCCTTCGCGGTCGATTTCTCGCGCCCCAAGCACTACATCGTCGACCTGTTCAAGCGCCTGCAGGAATGCACGCTGCCGGTGATCGCGCGCGTCAACGGCCATGCAATGGCCGGCGGCTTCGGCCTGCTTTGCGCCTGCGACATGGCGATTGCCGCCGATGACATCCGCATCGGCACCACCGAGGCCAAGATCGGCGTGACCCCGATGATGATCCTGCCGTACATGCTGCGCACGCTGCCGCCGCGCAAGCTGCAGGAGATGTGCATCACCGGCGAGCAGTTCACCGCCAGGGATGCCTACGACTGGGGCCTGCTCAACTATCTGGTGCCGCGCGCCGAGCTGGACAGCAAGCTGGACTGGCTGCTGGCCCGCATCACCGACAAGTCGCCCACCGCGATCCGCCTCGGCAAGCAGGCCTATCACGCGATGCGCGACATGTCGCTGCGCGAGTCGCTGGAGTTTGCGCAGGCAATGGTGCCGGTGATGTCCAGCACCCAGGACGCGAAGGAAGGCATGTCGGCCTTCCAGGAAAAGCGCACGCCCGACTTCAAGGGGAACTGAAGCGTGAAGCGAACCTGCCTCCCTCTCCCGCTTGCGGGAGAGGGATTGAGGGAGAGGGCTGCGGCGCAAGCCGCAGAGCCCTGTGCGCGCCATACGGCTCATTCCGCGCTGCGCGCGCCCTCTCCCCTGGCCCCTCTCCCGCAAGCGGGCGAGGGGAAGGTACTAAGCGACGTTCCAGACGCCCCCCACTCCCCCTCTCCCGCAAGCGGGCGAGGGGAAGGCTCATTTTTTGCAGACTGCATGGGGTGATGCATGAAACAGCAAGTCCGCATTGGCTGTGGTGCCGGTTTCTGGGGCGACTCCGCGGAAGGTCCGAAGCAACTGGTCGAATCCGGCGAGATCGACTATCTGGTGCTCGACTACCTGGCCGAGATCACCATGTCGCTGCTGGCACGTGCGCGCGCCAAGGATGCCAATGCCGGCTATGCCACCGACTTTCCGGCGGTGATCGCGAGCCTGGCACCGAAGATCAAGCAGCACGGCATCAAGGTGGTGACCAATGCCGGCGGCGTCAATCCGCAGGCCTGCAAGGCGGCCATCGAGGAGAAGCTCAAGGCGCTGGGGATCGAACTGACCGTCGGCATCGTCACCGGCGACGACCTGTTGCCGCGCGCGGCGGAACTGAAGGCGCAGGACATCCGCGAGATGTTCAATGGCGAGCGCTTCCCGGACAAGCCCTGGAGCATCAACGCCTATCTCGGCGCGTTCCCGATCGCGGCGGCGCTGGACGCCGGCGCCGACATCGTGGTCACTGGTCGCTGCGTGGATTCCGCAGTGGCCCTCGGCGCGTTGATTCACGAGTTCGGCTGGCAGCCGACCGACTACGATCTGCTCGCCGCGGGCAGCCTGGTCGGGCACGTGGTCGAGTGCGGCGCACAGGCTACCGGTGGTGTTTCCACCGACTGGGAAAAGGTTGCCGACGACTGGGACCGCATGGGTTTCCCGATCGCGATCTGCAAGGCGGATGGCAGCTTCATCGCCACCAAGCCGGCGAACACCGGCGGCCGCGTTACGCCGGAGACGGTGGCCGAGCAGATCGTCTACGAAATCGGCGATCCCGCCGCCTACCTGTTGCCGGATGTGAGCTGCGATTTCCGCAACGTTACGCTGCGCCAGGTCGGGCGCGATCGCGTCGAGGTCAAGGGCGCGCGTGGTTGGTCGCCGACGCACAGCTCCAAGGTCTCCGCCACCTTCCAGGACGGTTTCCGCACCACCGGCACCATGATGATCGGCGGCCGCGATGCGGTGAAGAAGGCCGAGGCGGTGGCCGGCGCCATCCTCAAGCGCACGCGGCGCATGTTCAGCGAGCGCGGCCTGGCCGACTACCTGCGCACCGATCTCGAGGTGCTGGGCAGCGAGGCCAACTGGGGCGCCAACAGCCGGGCACGCGGCACGCGCGAAGTGATCCTGAAGCTGTCGGTGCATCATGCCGACAAGAGTGCGCTGGAGATCTTCGGGCGCGAGTTCATTCCGCCGGCGACCTCGATGGCGCAGGGCATTACCGGTTTCTCCGGTGGCCGTCCGTCGCCGACGCCGCTGGTGCGTCTGTTCTCCTGCCTGGTGCCCAAGAGCAGCATCGCCATCGGCGTGGAAGTCGGCGGTGCGACGGTGTCTTATACGCCGGTGGTGCCTGCGGGTACCGTGGGTGCGCCGGCCGCGCTGCCGGTTGCCCAGAGTGACGATACGGACAGCCACGGCGCCACACGCACGGTGCCGCTGATTGCAGTGGCCTACGGCCGCAGCGGCGACAAGGGCGACAGCGCCAATATCGGCGTGCTCGCACGCAGACCCGAGTTTGTGCCGCTGCTGCGGCGCTGGCTGACGGCGGAGACCGTGCAGCGCTATCTCGCGCACTTTGCACAGGGCACGGTCGAGCGCTATGAAATTCCTGGCTTGCACGGCTTCAACTTCCTGCTGACGCAGGCGCTGGGCGGCGGCGGCATGGCCAGCCTGCGTTATGACCCGCAGGGCAAGATGCTGGCGCAGGTGCTGATGGATCTTCCCATCGACGTGCCGGTGTCGTGGCTGGACAACGGCTGGATCGACGCGAACCTCGCCGCCGCATGAGTCGCCGCCCGGCCATCAGGATTGCGCGCGTCCACGCACCGCGCCTCGCACGAGAACAGCGCGTGGACGAGATCCTGATTGCCGCGCGCGATGTGTTTTGCGAAAAAGGCTACGAGAACGCCGCGGTCTCGGAGATCGCGGCGCGCATCGGCGTGGTCGAGGGCACGGTCTACAAGTACTTCGCGAGCAAGCGCGAGCTGCTGCTGAAGGTGCTGGAACACTGGTACGAGCAGATGTTCGGCGACTATGCGCGCGATCTTGCCGGCATTCGCGGCAGCCGCCATCGCCTGCGCCTGCTGGTCTGGCGCCACCTGCGCTCGATCCGCGAATTCCCCCTGCTGTGCCGCCTGATGTTCCGCGAGGTGCGTTCGGAAGCCGACTACCACGGCTCCGACCTGCACGCGATGAACCGCCGCTACACCCAGTTCCTGCTCGAAGTGATCGAGAACGGCGTGGCTGCCGGTGAGTTCCGTGCCGACCTGCCGCCGCCGCTGCTGCGCGATCTCGTCTATGGCGGCATCGAGCACCTGTCGTGGAGCTACGTCTGCGGTCGTGGCGAGTTGGATATCGACGCCATTGCCGAGCAGATCACCGCGCTGCTGTGCGAAGGCATCGCAGTGCGCACCGACAGCAGCGAATTGCAGCAGGAAATGCAGCGGCTGACGCAGATCGCCAGCCGCATCGAAAAAGCCTTACCCAAAAAAGCCTCGCCCAAGCATCCGGCGAAAACCTCAGAGAGCAAGTCGTGACAACACACTCCCTACCCGATACACGGAACTGGCCGTTCCAGTCCGTGCTGGTCGCCAACCGTGGCGAGATCGCGGTGCGCGTACTGCGTACCGTGCAGAAGCTCGGCCTCAAAGGCATCGTTGTTTATCACGCGGCGGATCGCGGCACGCTGGCGGTGAAGATGGCGGATCAGGCCATCGAGATCACCGGCAGCACGCCGGTCGCGTCGTATCTCGATGGGGCGCAGATCATTGCTGCGGCCAAGGCCAGCGGTGCCGGCGCCATTCATCCCGGCTACGGCTTCCTGTCTGAGAACAAGGGCTTCTGCCAGGCGGTGGAGGCTGCGGGCATCCGCTTCATCGGCCCGACACCGGAACAGATCGACCTGATGGGCGACAAGGTGCGCGCGCGCAACTTCGTCGAGAAGGCCGGCTTTCCGGTTGCGCCCTCCGCCATCGAGGACGATGACCCGAAGACCTTCGTCGAGCGCTCGCGCAAGGTCGGCGCGCCGCTGCTGATCAAGCCCAGCGCCGGCGGCGGCGGCAAGGGCATGCGCATCGTGCGCGACCTGGCGATCCTGGAGCAGGAGATCGAACGCGGCCGCTCCGAAGGCCAGCGTTATTTCGGCGATGGCCGCCTGTATTGCGAGCGTTACATCGAGAACCCGCGCCATATCGAGGTGCAGGTGCTGGGCGACGGCCAGGGCAATGTGGTGCACGTGTTCGAGCGCGAGTGCTCGGTGCAGCGCCGCTTCCAGAAGATCGTCGAGGAGACGCCGTCGCCGGCGCTCGACGCCGCGCTGCGCGAGAAAATCTGCGAGACCGCGGCCGGCATCGCGCGTTCGCTGGACTACCGCAACGCCGGTACCGTCGAGTTCATCTTCGGCCAGGGTGGCGAATTCTATTTCCTGGAAATGAACACGCGTCTGCAGGTCGAGCACCCGGTGACCGAAGAGATCACCGGCATCGACCTCGTGCTGCAGCAGCTGCGCGTCGCTGCCGGCGAGAAGCTCGGCTACTCGCAGTCCGACGTAAAGTCCTCGGGCCATTCGATCGAGTTCCGTATCTATGCCGAGGATGCGGCGCGCGGCTACACGCCGACCACCGGCCCGATCCTGGTGCTGCAGCCGCCGCAGGGCGAGGGTGTGCGCTGGGACAGCGGCGTGCTGCAGGGCGGCGAGGTGACCTCTGCGTTCGACCCGATGATCGCCAAGCTGATCATTCGCGGCGTTGATCGCAAAGATGCCATTGCCAAGGCCGACAAGGCGCTGCGCGAGACGGTGCTGCTCGGGTGCAAGACCAACACCGCATTCCTGCGTCGCCTGATTGCGCACCCGGCGTTTGTTGCTGGCGATGTACACACCGGCTTCCTCGATGCCAATCCCCAGATTGCCGCTGAACCGGAGCTGCCCGCCGATACCCTGCAGGCGCTGCTCGGCGCCGCTGCGCTGAACACGCGCCCCATGCGGGATGTCGCCGACGCGGTGCCGGACATGCATGCCGCGATGGGCGAGTGGCGGAACTAGGCGTGATGGCTGCCGGCAAGACACCGGATTCGCGGACGCGCGCCCCCGCAAACGAGGCCCCTTTATTCCCCTCTCCCGCAAGCGGGAGAGGGGCAGGGGAGAGGGCCCCGCCGCACGCGCGGAAAGCAAAGCGCATAGCGCTC
>JBEBWZ010000017.1:0-37996 GCA_040391865.1 Solimonas flava | reverse complement strand
TCCACATGTGCTCTTCGCCGCGCACGCGGAAGGCGTATTCGCCGCCCGCGTCCAGCGCGTTGGCCAGCACGCGATCGTTGCCGAACGCGAGCTTGTGCAGGCGTAGCGCCTCTTCGGCAATCTCGAACACGCCGATGCCTTCGATGCTCGACGGGGTGCCGTTGAAATACTTGTCGATCACCGCGCGGTTGAGGCCGATCGCTTCGAAGATCTGCGCGCCGCAGTAGGACATCCAGGTGGAGATGCCCATCTTCGACATCACTTTCAGCAGGCCCTTGTTGATCGCCTTCTTGAAGTTGTAGATCGCTTGCTCGGCTGAAACATCGCCGATCAGACCCCTGCCGGCCATGTCCGCCAGCGTGTCCATCGCCAGATAGGGGTGGATCGCTTCCGCGCCGTAGCCGCCGAGCAGGGCGAAGTGATGCACCTCCCGTGCCGAGCCGGTCTCCACGATCAGGCCCGCCGAAGTCCGCAGACCCTTCCGGACCAGATGCAGATGGATCGCCGAGGTTGCGAGCAGCGCCGGGATCGCCAGTTGTTCAGCGTCCATGCGGCGGTCGCTGATGATCAGCAGGTTGTGGCCGGACTTGATCGCGTCCACCGCCTTGGCGCACAGCGAAGCCAGACGCGCTTCGACGCCCTCGTTGCCCCAGGCCACCGGATAGCAGATGTTCAGTTCGTAGGACTTGAACTTGCCGCGGGTATGCGCACTGATGTCGCGCAGCTTGGCCATGTCCGAGCTGTCGAGCACCGGCTGCGACACTTCCAGGCGCATCTGCGGATTGATGTTGCTGGTATCGAGCAGGTTCGGCTTGGGACCGACGAACGAGACCAGCGACATCACCATCGCTTCGCGGATCGGATCGATCGGCGGATTGGTGACCTGCGCGAACAGCTGCTTGAAGTAGCTGTACAGCGGCTTCAGCTTGTTCGACATCACCGCGGGCGGCGAGTCGTTGCCCATCGAGCCGGTCGCCTCCTCGCCGTTGACCGCCATCGGCAGCAGCAGGATGCGCTCGTCTTCCTGGGTGTAGCCAAACGCTTGCTGGCGGTCGAGCAGCGACACCCCCACCGGATCTTCCGGCGCGGTGCTGTCGGCCAGCGGCTTCAGCTCGTTGAGCTTGATCCGGACGCGGTTGATCCAGGACTTGTATGGCTTGGCGCTGGCGTAGGTGTCCTTGATCTCCTCGTCGTCGATGATGCGGCCTTCCTCGAGGTCGATCAGGAACATCTTGCCGGGCTGCAGACGCCACTTCTTGGTGATGCGTGCGTCCGGGATCGGCAACACGCCCGACTCCGACGCCATCACCACCAGGTCGTCGTCGGTGACGATGTAGCGCGCCGGACGCAGGCCATTGCGATCGAGGGTGCCGCCGATGTAACGGCCATCGGTGAACGCCAGCGCCGCCGGGCCGTCCCAGGGCTCCATCATCGCGGCGTGGTATTCGTAGAAGGCGCGACGGTTGGCATCCATCAGCGTGTGGTTCTCCCACGCCTCCGGCACCATCATCATCATCGCCTGCGCGATCGGGTAGCCGGACATCACCAGCAGCTCCAGCGCGTTGTCGAAGCAGGCGGTATCCGACTGGCCTTCGTAGATCAGCGGAAACAGCTTCTTCAGGTCGTCGCCCAGTTCGGCCGACTTCATCACGCCCTCGCGGGCGCGCATCCAGTTGAAGTTGCCCTTGACGGTGTTGATCTCGCCGTTGTGCGCGACCAGGCGGTACGGATGCGCCAGCGGCCATTCCGGAAAGGTATTGGTCGAGAAGCGTTGATGCACCAGCGCCAGCGCCGAGGCGCAGCGCAGGTCCTGCAGGTCCTTGTAGTAGACACCGACCTGATCGGCCAGCAGCAGGCCCTTGTAGACCACGGTCGAGGCCGACATCGACGGCACGAAGAACTCCTTGCCGTGCAGCAGATTCAGGCCCTGGATCGCATGACCCGAGGACTTGCGGATCACGTACAGCTTCCGCTCCAGCGCGTCGGTGACCAGCACGTCGGGACCGCGGCCGATGAAGATCTGGCGGATCACCGGCTCCTTGGCGCGCACGGTCGGCGACATCGGCATGTCGAGGTCGACCGGCACATCGCGCCAGCCGAGCACGATCTGGCCTTCTTCACGGGTCGCGCGCTCGATCTCCTGTTCGCAGGCGATGCGCGATGCATTTTCCTTGGGCAGGAACACCATGCCCACGCCGTATTCGCCAGGCGGCGGCAGTTCCACACCCTGCCGCGCCATTTCCTCGCGGTACAGCTGATCGGGGATCTGGATCAGGATGCCGGCGCCGTCGCCCATCAGCTTGTCGGCACCCACGGCGCCGCGATGTTCGAGATTCTTCAGGATCAGCAGACCCTGGGACACGATCGAGTGACTCTTGTCGCCCTTGATGTGGGCAATGAAGCCGATGCCGCAGGCATCGCGCTCGTTGGCGCGGCGATACAGCCCCTGTTGCTGGGCTTCTTCGATCCGTTGCTCGGTGGTTGGCTGCTGCGACATGGCTCACCCTCGTTACTTGACTGCTTACAGAGGATGGCGATCCTAAGGCACTGAATTCATGGCGCCAAGAAAAATAAAATAGGGTCAGACCCCAAAAATAATACGCGTCAACATGGTGCGATTATAATTGGGGACACATTTAATCTGAGCTATCTTGGCCGTGGATGCACACTGTTGGTGCGTTCAGCGAGAGGCCGGAATTCGGGGTCTGCCGGGCTTTGCGCGGCTGATACGGCGTTCGGTCTGCTTCTGCAGTTCGCGGATGAAGTTTTCGCTGCCCAGCGCCCAGGCCTTGAGCACCGAGTCGGTCAGCGCGGTCTGCAGCGCGGGTGCAATCCCGTCGGCGACGAGGCGGGTGTAGGCCGCTTCGCGGGCAAACGGGGTATTGCCCAATTGCCAGTACATCGCATGCGGCGCCAGCCGCCGCTCATGCCACAAGCCGGCGTAATGGCCGTGACTGGACCAGCGATAGTCGGCGACATGGTGGATCAATCCGGCGCGCACCGGATTCAGATCCATGTAGACCATGCAGGGCAGCAGATAGACCGCGGGTTCCAGCAGCGTCGCACGATAGCGGCCCTCCCACAGCGTGCCGCTGCGCTGATGGCGGCGGTTGAAGCGCTGCACATAGCGGCGGCCCAAGGTCTGCATCATCTGCGACAGGCCGTTGCCGGTTTCGGGGGTGGCCAGCAGATGGAAATGGTTGTCCATCAGCACGTAGCCGTGAACCGCGACCTGTGCCGATTTCGCCGCGTCGAAGATCAGGTCAAGCAGCGCCTTGCGATCGTCAACGTCGATGAAGATCGGCTGGCGATTATTGCCGCGCTGCACGATGTGGTGCGGATAGGCGGGGACCGAAAGACGGGGAAGGCGGGCCATGCACGCAGTTTCCCGTTTCCGGTTGGCGGTTTCCAGTTTCCGGAACGGCCGCCCCGCCCCTGGAAACCGCCAACCGGAAACGGCTTCTACCGCAGCCGCCGCGGATCGAACAGGCGCTCGTACTCGTCGATCGCGTAACGGTCGGTCATGCCGGCGACGTAATCGGCGACGATGCGCGCGCGACCGTTTTCGCCCTCGGCACTTTCGAGCGTGCGCGCCGCCGCATGGAAGTCCGGTGGCAACAGCCGCGGATCGTCCAGGAAGGCCGCGAACAACTCGCGCACCACGCGCTTGGCCTTGGTGGTCATGCGATACACCTGATGATGACGGTACAGGTGTTCGAGCAGGAACCGCTTCAGCGCCGCGTTCTCTTCCTGCAGTTCCGGACTGAAACCGATCAATGGTTTCGACAGCGCGCGGACCTCGGCGATGCTGCCGACGCCGGAGCGGGCCAGGGCCTGCTGCGAATGCGTCAGCAGATCGGTGACCAGGGTATTGATGATGCGGCGGATGGTTTCGTGACGCTGCTGTTTCGGCGTGATCTCGCCATAGCGCGCCAGCACCTCATCGTGATGACGGCAAAACAGCGGCACCGTGCGCAACTGCTCGAAGCTCAGCAGCCGTGCGCGTACGCCGTCGTCGATATCGTGGTTGTTGTAGGCGATCTCGTCGGCGTGATTGGCGATCTGTGCTTCCAGACTCGGCTGGGTGCGGCTCAGGAACCGCTCGCCCACATCCCCAAGTGCCAGCGCCCGCTTCGCCGAGCAGTGCTTGAGAATGCCCTCACGGGTCTCGAACATCAGATTGAGGCCGAGGAATTCCGCGTACTTGTCTTCAAGCTCGTCGACCACGCGCAGGGATTGCGCATTGTGCTCGAAGCCGCCGTAGGGCTTCATGCAATCGTTCAGCGCATCCTGGCCGGCATGGCCGAAGGGTGTGTGACCGAGGTCGTGCGCCAGTGAAATCGCTTCGCACAGCTCTTCGTTGAGGTGCAGGCTGCGCGCCAGCGTGCGCGCAATCTGCGCAACCTCGACCGAATGCGTCAACCGGGTGCGGAACAGATCGCCTTCATGATTGATGAAGACCTGCGTCTTGTATTCCAGGCGCCGGAAGGCGGCCGAGTGAATGATGCGGTCGCGGTCGCGCTGATACTCGCTGCGATGCCCGGAAGAGGGCTCCGGATGACGCCGGCCGCGCGACTGCGCGTCGGTGGCGGCATAGCGGGCGAGTTCGGGCATGTCAGTCGCGTGTGAAGTGGGCCAGCGTCGCGCTCAGCGCGGCACTGTCGAAATCGGCACTCACCGTCGCGCTGCCGAGCCCGCGCATCAGGATCAGGCGCAGTTGTCCGGCTGCGACCTTCTTGTCGAGGCTCATCAGTTCACTGAAATGCTCGGCGCGCATGCCGGCGGGCGGCCGCACCGGCAGGCCTGCGCGCGCGATCAGCGCGTTGCAGCGTTCGGACTCGGCGGCCGTGATCCAGCCCAGCCGCGCCGAGAGATCGGCGGCCATGCACAGGCCGACAGCCACGGCTTCGCCGTGCAGCCACTGGGTGTAGCCGGTGTAGGTTTCGACCGCATGCCCGAAGGTGTGGCCGAGATTTAGCCAGGCGCGCGGCCCGGCGCCGCCTTCGGCGGTTTCGCGCTCGTCCATCGCCACGATCTGCGCCTTCAGCTCGCAGCTGCGCCGGATCGCGTGACTCAGTGCCGCCGCGTCGAGCTGCAGCAGGGCATCGAGATTCTGTTCCAGCCAGGCGAAGAAGGTGGCGTCGGCGAGCATGCCGTACTTGATCACTTCCGCCAGGCCGGCACCGACTTCGCGCGGCGGCAGCGTGCTCAGGGTCTGCGTGTCGGCGAGCACCAGGCGCGGCTGGTGGAACGCGCCGATCATGTTCTTGCCGCGCGCGTGATTGACGCCGGTCTTGCCGCCGACCGAGGAGTCGACCTGTGCCAGCAAGGTGGTCGGAATCTGCACGAAATCGACGCCGCGCTGGTAGATCGCCGCGCAAAACCCGACGAGATCGCCGATCACTCCGCCGCCGAGCGCGACGATCCAGCCGTCGCGCGACAGCCGCGTCTGCAGCAGCCAGTCCAGCACCTGCTCGGCGCTGTTCCAGGTCTTGTGGCCTTCGCCGGCGGGCAGCACGCGCACATGCTCGTCGCCCAGACCCAGCGATTGCTGCACGCTGGCCAGATAGTGCGGCGCGACATTGCTGTCGGTGATCAACCGCAGCGGTCGGCCACGCGCCAGCGCCAAGGCATCCGGTTGTTGCAGCAGGCCGGGGCCGATCAGGATCGGATAGCTGCGGGAACCCAGTTCGACGTTCAGCGTGTGCATGAGGCGGTCTGCATTGTTGCCGGATGAGCTAGCGATGGCTGCCGCCGCAGGATGCCTGGCTGGCATCGGGGTGCCGGAATCGACTCGCTCACCCCGGTCATTCAGGTGTGAGGGGTGAAACTCCATCGAGACTGCGGCCCGTAGCGGAACCAGATGATCGCAACGGTCCGGCACAGGCCGCGGCATCGTAGCAGAAGCGGCTGCCGGTTCTAGAATCGCGTCGCCGGACGGCCGAGATAATCCTCGATCTCGTTGATCAGCAGCTTGGCATTGCGACCATCGGTCGCCAGCACCAGATCGGCCACTTCGCGGTACAGCGGATCGCGCTGTTCGAACAGGCGTTCGAGCACTTCGCGGCGGTCACCGACGTTCTGCAGCAGCGGGCGGTTGTCGGCACGTGCGGTGCGCGTCAGCTGTTGCTCGATGGTCGCGTGCAGATAGATGACGACGCCGCGCGCCGACAGCAGCTTGCGACTCTCGGCATCGAGGATCGCGCCGCCGCCGGTCGCCATCACCAGATTCGATCGCGCCGACAACTCCGCGATCATCTGCTTCTCGCGCTTGCGGAAACCGGCTTCGCCTTCCTTCTCGAAGATGTACGGGATGTCGACGCCGGTGCGCGACTCGATTTCCTGATCGCTGTCGAGAAAATCCATGCCGCGGGTTTCCGCCAGACGGCGGCCGATGGTGGTCTTGCCTGCGCCCATCGGGCCCACCAGAAAAATATTGGAGGCCATTCAAGTTCCCAAAAGGCCGTGAACCCAAGCCGGGAAATGGCTCGAGGGCCTTGCGGCCCCCGAGTACGATTCAGCAGGTCAATTGACCTTGAGACCTTCCTGCAGGACCTTCGGCGTCACGAAGATCAGCAGTTCGCGCTTGGTGTCGGAGCGCGTGCTGTTGCGGAACAGGTTGCCGAGCAACGGGATATCGCCCAGGAACGGCACCTTGCCCGTCGAGTTGCGGTTTTCCTGCTGGAATACACCGCCGAGGACTACGGTCTCGCCGCTGCGGATCAGCACCTGCGTATCGAGGCGGCGGGTATCGATGGCCGGTGCCTGGCCGACGCCGGTGGCGACGTTCTCACCCTGGCTGTCGTTGGTGACGCCGAGGTCCATGACCACGCGGTTGTCCGGGGTGATCTGCGGGGTGACGATCAGTGACAGCACCGCCTTCTTGAACTGCGTCTGTGTACCGCTGTTGCCGCTGGACGACTGATAGGGGATTTCACGACCCTGTTCGATCGTCGCCTGCTTGCCGTTGGCGGTGACCACGCGTGGTGTCGAGATGACTTCGCCGCGGCCTTCGCTCTGCAGGGCGCTCAGTTCCAGGTCGATCAGGAAGTTGCTGCCAAGGATGCTCCAGCCCAGGCTGGGTGCACCCGCAGTGCCCGGCAGGTTGACGGCGTAGGAATCGTTCAGCGACGGCAGGTTGCCGGCGAGCACATCGCGCGAGCCGGCGTTGCTGCCGGACTGGCCGACCGTGGCATTGCCGATGGTGCCGATGGTGCTGACGCCAAAACGGGTGCCGAGTTCGCGTGCGAAATCCTCGTTGGCGATCACGATGCGCGACTCGATCAGCACCTGACGCACCGGAATGTCGAGACGCGAGACCAGGCCGCGGATCTCGGCGATGCGCTCGCGGGTTTCGAGAATCAGCAGGGTATTGGTGCGCTCGTCGACACTGATGCGACCGCGCTCGCTGAGCATCGAGGTGCTTTCCGAAGCCAGCAGCGCACGGATATCGGTGGCCTTGGCGTAATTGACCTGGATGATCTCAGAGCGCAGCGGCGCCAGTTCCTTCTTCTGTTTCTCGGATTCCAGTTCCAGCTTTTCGCGCTGTGCCAGTTCCTCGACCGGAGCCACCAGCATCACGTTGCCCTGCTGGCGCATGCCCAGACCCTTGGTCTTGAGGATGATGTCCAGAGCCTGATCCCAGGGCACGTTCTGCAGGCGCATCGCGATCTGACCCTGCACCGAATCGCTGATCACCATGTTGGTGCTGGCGACGTCGGCGATGATCTGCAGCAGTGAGCGGATATCGACGCTCTGGAACGACAGGCTGATGCGTTCACCGGTGTATTGCGGCTCGTTGCGCTTGCGCTCCTCGATCTTTTCCGCCGTCATCGGCTGCAGTTCCAGCGTGAACTGCTCCCCGGACTGGTAGGCGGCCTGTTCAAAGGCCATGCCGGCCACCGGCGTGACCACGATCTGGCTGTTGATGCCGTCGCGGCGGATATCGACGAACTTCACCGGTGTGGCGAAATCCAGCACGTCCAGACGGCGCTCGAGATTCGGCGCCACCGCCATGTTCTTCAGCGTGGCGATGATCTGCCCGCCTTCCTCGCGGACATCGACCGTCGCGCGCGGGTCGCTGAGACGGATCACCACGCGGCCTTCGCCCTTTTCGCCGCGGCGGAAGTCGACGTTCTGCACGCTGCCTGCGGCGCGGCCGCTGGTCTGCGCTGACGTAGTGGGCGCGGCGTTGGCAGCCAGTGCCGGTGCCGTGTTGTCGAGGTGCAGATAAACCTTGTTGCCATCGAGGCGCACGCTGTACGGCGCGGTCTCGCCCAGTTCGACCACCACACGGGTGCGGCCCTTGGCCTCGACCGCGGCGATCGAGCGAGCGTTGCCGATGTTGATCTTCTTGAAGCGCTCGGCCAGCGCGACACGGGTGTCGGGCAGGTCCAGCGACAGCCGCGCGGGCTTGTCGATGGTAAACACGACCGGCTCGGGCGCGGCCTCCGACAGCGTCAAGGTGACTAGGACACGATTGCCTTCGAGCGCGACAAAATCCAGGCTTTGCAGCGCGCGGCCGGAATCCTGAGCGTGGGCGGCGCCCAGCGTCAGGAACAGCAGGCCCAGGGCCAGCTTCAGTTTCCCGCGGATCGCGTGGGTGAGGTTCGACATGGTGTTCACTCCCTGATGCTTATTGGGTGAGCGCGAGGCTGGCCGGCCGCTGCACCCAGGCGCCAAAACCATCCGGCACCAGTTCCAGCAAGCTAATTTCTGATTCGTTGATCGCGGTGATCTGGCCGTAGTTCTGGCCCAGGTGATCCTTGATCGTGACCCGATGAATGACGTTGTCCGGCGCCTTCACCAGCGCGAACACGCCCTTCGGGGTGCTGATGGTTCCGACCATGCGCAAGGCGTCGATCGGGAATTCCTCCAGCGGTTCGCGATTGCGGTTGAGGTCGGGACCGGGGCCGCTGTTGATCGGGGCCGCCTGCTGCGGATCGACGCGTGTGAACGGATCGCGGCGATCGCCGATCTCGTAGACATAGGCTTCGTACTGCTTCAGCTGCGGGATCGGCTCGATCGCGGTCGAGCGGCGGGACTTGATCTCCGCCACATAGCTTTCGAGGTCCGACATGTCCGAGTCGCAGCCGGCCAGCAGCAGGCAGGCCATCGCTACGCCAAGTAAGGTGCGGGCGGCGCTCATCGTTTCTTGCCTCCCGCCTTGCCTGCCGGTTTCTTGGCCGGCATCTCGTCGTCGTCGAGATAACGATAGGTTTTTGCCGTGCCAGTCATCCGCAGCAGCGTGTCGGACTTGTTTTTGCTGCCGCCCGCGCTGCGGATTTCCACGTTATCGATGGTCACGATGCGCGGCAGGGCCGCAATGTTGCTGACGAAGCTCGCCATCTCGTGATAGGTGCCGGTCACGGTGATGCGGTTCGGGATTTCGGCGTAGAAATCCTTCGGCACTTCGCCCTGAGGCTGGAACAGTTCCTCTTCCAGACTGCTGGCGACGCGCGTCTGCGAAATATCGTTCAGCAGATTGGCGACCTCGGCCTTGCTCGGCAGCTGCCGCAGCATCGCACCGAAGGATTTTTCCATTTCGGCCAACTGCTCACGGTACGCATCCAGTGCCGCGACTTTCTTCTGCTTCTTCTCGAACTCATCGCGCAGGCTGGTTTCGCCCGCCTTTGCGGTCTGCAGTTCCTCGTAGACCGGCTTGACCGCGAACCAGATGCCGGCGGCCACCAGCACGACGCCGGTCAGAATCACCGCGCCGACGCGGACCCACGGCGGCCACGCGCCGGGGTTCTGCATGTCCAGCGAGTTGAGCTGCTGGATGATCTCCTGGGCCTTCACTCGATCACCCCCTGCTCGCTGTCGTCGCTGTCGGCGGTACCGGTTGCGGACTTCGGCTTGGTCAGCGTTTTCACCTGGAGCTGGAACTCGGACTTGCGCCGACGATCCTTCTCATTGCTCTTGATCACCACCAGGCGCGGATTCTCGAACCAGATGGAGGCATCCAGATTCTTCATGTAGGTCGAGATGCGGCCATTGGAATCGGCAACGCCGTCGATGGTCACCATCGGCCCCGCCTGCTTCAGCGAGGTGATGTTGACGCCTTCGGGCAGCGTATTCACGATCTCGTCGAAGAAATGGACGCCGGCCGAGCGGCTGGCCTGCAGCGATTCGATCACCCGCATGCGGGCCAGCAGGTTCGAGCGCACGCGCTCCAGCTCCTGGATTTCCTTGATCTTCTGATCCATTTCCTGGATCTGCTGGCGCAGGTAGGTATTGCGCGCGTTCTGGTTGTTGAGCTGGCTGTCGACCGCCATGTAGGCAATGCCGACGACCACCGCCGCCACCAGAACGCCCAGCCCCATCGAAGCCGCGAAGCGTTCCTTGCGCTTTTTCCGCCGCTCCTGGCGCCAGTCCCGCAGGTTGATGTGGGTGGTCACGGCTTCACCTCATCGAACGCGCGATAGGCGAGTCCGCAGGCGATCAGCAGCGATGCCTCGTCCTTGGCCAGGTTGGCCGGCTTGGCGCGTGACGACACACTCATGCCGGCGAACGGGCGCGCCACGACTGTGGGCACCTGCAAGCGTTCCTGGATGCTGTGGTCGACGCCGGGAATATGCGCACAGCCGCCGGCCAGAATGATCTGGTCGATGCTGCTGTACTGCGTGACCGCCGAGAAGAAGAACTGCAGCGAGCGGTCGATCTGCTGTGCCATGTCGGCAACGAAATGCGCCAGCACTTCGGTGGAATAGTCGTCCGGCAGGGTGCCGGTGCGCTTGGCCTTGCCGGCTTCCTCGAAGGTCATGCCGTAGTGGCGCATGATCTCCTCGGTCAGCTGGCGGCCGCCGAAATTCTGGTCGCGGGTGTAGATCGTTTCGAGGTTGTGCAGGATCAACACCGAGGTGGTGTTGGCGCCCATGTCGATCAGCGCGATGGTCTTGTTGCGACCGCCATCGGGCATCTGGTGATGCAGGAATTGGGTAGCGTTCTCCAGGGCGTAGGACTCGATGTCCACGACCTTGGCCGTCAGGCCGGCGAGCTCGACGGCTGCGCAACGATGTTCGACCTGCTCCTTGCGGCAGGCCGCCAGCAGCACATCGAGCATCTCGGAATTCTTGGGACTCTTGCCGATCACTTCGAAGTCGATGTTGACCTCGTCGATCGGATACGGGATGTACTGATCCGCTTCCGCCCGGATCTGCTCTTCCATGTTCTCTTCGGAGAGCGAGGCCGGCATCTCGATGACTTTCGAGATCACCGCGGTACCGGCCACGGCCACGGCCGCCTGACGGGTACGGGTGCCGGCCCGGTTCACGGCGCGACCGATGGCCTCGGCCACCAGTTTCGGCTCATTGATCTGCTTGTCGGTCACCGCATTGGGCGGCAGCGGTTCCACGGCGTAAGATTCGACGTGAAATTTGCTTCCTTTCCGTGACAGCTCTAGCAGCTTGACCGAACTGGAACTGATATCCAGGCCGATCAGATGCGGACTCCCTCCGCCGAACAGCGACTGCATGGTGGCCATAAAGCCTCGCCCCGCTTCGTTGACAATCCCCCACGGGTTTCGAAGACTCCACCCGCATCAGGCCGTACTATAACGTATACGTTTTGCCACGCAACTAGAACTTCGTACGGCAACTACCTGATAGCGCTGTAAACATTGCTCTGATCTTTCTCTTGTTTATGTGCCCGTGTTGGGCTTCCGGACGGACGGTATGAAGCGTTGGATGGTGTGGTCGTTGGCAGCTCTTCTGGCGCTGATCCTGATCGGCGCAGCGACCTTGTGGGCGGCGGTTGTCCGCTACGGAAGCGAGTTGCCGTCGGTGGCCAGCCTGCGCGAACTGCAGTTGTCGGTGCCGCTGCGCATCCTCAGTCGCGACGGCAAGCTGATCGGCGAATTCGGCGCCGAACGGCGCGCATTGCTGACCTACGATCAGTTTCCGCCACAGCTGGTGCAGGCGTTTCTTGCCGCCGAGGATAGCCGCTTCTTCGAGCATCCGGGCGTCGACTGGCAGGGCATCACTCGCGCCGCACTCAAGCTTGCCGCGTCCGGCGAGCGCGCGCAGGGTGGCAGCACCATCACCATGCAGCTGGCGCGCAACGTCTTCCTGTCGAGCGAGCGCACGTTCACACGCAAGTTCAAGGAAATCATCCTCGCGCTGCGCATCGAGCATGAGCTGAGCAAGCCGGAAATTCTCGAGCTGTATCTGAACAAGATCTTTCTCGGTGAGCGTGCCTATGGCGTCGGTGCCGCGGCGCTGGTCTATTTCGGCAAGGATGCGCGGGAGCTGAGCCTCTCCGAGGCGGCGGTCATCGCCGGCTTGCCGAAGGCGCCGTCGCGTGACAATCCGGTGGCCAGTCCGGCGCGTGCGAAAGAACGCCGGGACTACGTGCTGCGCCGGATGCGCGAGCTGGGCAATATTTCCGAACTGGAGTACGAGGCGGCGCGCGCCGAGCCGGTGACGGTGCAGCCGTATCGCGCCAAGGTCGATGTCGATGCGCACTACGTTGCCGAGATGGTGCGTGCCGAGCTGTACGCCAAATACGGCGAGGACGCATACACCCGTGGCTTCACGGTCGTGACCTCGATCGATTCGCAACGTCAGCAGGCGGCCAACGATGCGCTGCGCGGGGCGCTGATGGACTACGACGAGCGTCATGGCTGGCGCGGCGCCGAAGCGCAACTCGATGCCGCACTGCTGCAGGCCGATGCCGACGGTCGCGGTCAGCTGGGCCGCGCTTTGGATGCCTATCCACCGGTGGGCGAGCTGATGGCCGCCGCGGTGGTCAGCGCCACCTCCGAGCAGCTGCGCCTGCTGAGCCGTGACGGCCTGGTGCTGCTGGAGAAGAAGGATTTTGACTGGGCGAACCTGTCGCCGAAAAAACCGTTGGTCGCCGGTGACATCGTGCGCATCCGGCGTCATGGCGACCGCTGGCGGCTGGCGCAGTTGCCGCAGGTGCAGGGCGCGTTCGTGGCCCTGAACCCGGTCGATGGCGGGATCGAAGCGCTGATCGGCGGGTTCGATTTTTTTGCCGGGCGCTTCAATCGCGTGACCCAGGCGCGGCGCCAGGTCGGTTCCGGATTCAAACCGTTCCTGTACGCCGCGGGCCTGGCCTTCGGGTTCACACCGGCGTCGGTGATTCTCGATGCGCCGGTGGTGTTCGACGACAGTTCGCTGGGGTCCGGCTGGCGCCCGGAAAACTACGGCGGCGACTTCAAGGGCGCCATGCGCCTGCGCGAAGCCCTGGTGCAGTCGCGCAATCTGGTCTCGATCCGCTTGCTGCAGGCGATCGGCCTCGATTACACCCGCGACTATGTTGCGCGCTTCGGCCTGGACCGCGAGCGCCTGCCGCGCGATCTGACCATGGCGCTGGGGACCGCGGTGTATACGCCGCTGGAACTGGCGCGCGGTTACGCCACGATCGCCAACGGCGGCTTCGTGATCGACCCCTGGTTCATCGAGGAAGTGCGTGATGGCAGTGGCGCGGTGTTGTTCAAGGCTGTGCCGAAGCGGGCCTGCCCGGAATGTCTGGAGCAGCGTGTCGCGGAGGCCGGGTCCGTCGAGGCGGTCGAACCTGCCGTGACGGCGGATACGTTGGCACCCCGCGCAATCGAGCCGCAGATCGTCTGGCTGATCAACGATCTGATGCACGATGTCACCGTGCGCGGCACGGCCGCAAAGCTGGCGGCACTGGGGCGCAACGATCTGTCGGGCAAGACGGGGACCACCAACGATGAAACCGATGCCTGGTTCGACGGGTTCCAGAAATCGCTGGTCGCGATCAGCTGGGTCGGGTTCGATCAGCCCACCCCGCTGGGACGCGGCGAGGTCGGAGGGCGCGCGGCGCTGCCGGTATGGATGGATTTCATGCGCAGTGCCCTGAAAGGGGTGCCGCAGGAGACGCTGCCGCGACCGCCGGGGCTGGTCAATGTCCGCATCAATCGCGACAACGGCCGTCTGGCCAGCGCGGGCGATCCGGATGCGATCTTCGAAACGGTGCAGCAGGATCGGGTGCCGGAGCCGGATGTCGGCTTTGGCAGCGAAGATCCGGGCAAGGCCGATCTCGAAGATCTCTACTGAAGCGAAGCATGATCCGCAGCGGCATCGTCGAGGAAGCGGCCCGCCTCTTCTGCGAAGAACAGCTCACCGACTATCGCCAGGCAAAACTCAAGGCGCTGGAGCGCCTGGGTCTGCCGCCGCGTACGGCCTTGCCGGACAACGCGCAACTGCAGCAGGCAGTGATTGCGTATCAGCAGGTGTTCGGGGGCGAGGCGTATCGCGTGCAGTTGCGGCAGATGCGCGAAACCGCGGTGCAGGCACTCAAGCTGCTCGCGCCGTTCGCGCCGCGCCTGGTCGGTGGCGCGATCAGCGGTGCGGTGACCGCGGCGCATCGCGTGCAGATCCATGCGTTCTGCGATCAACCCGAACTGATCGATGTATTTCTGATCGAGCGCAAGCTGGCGTTCGAGCAGGACCAGCGCCGCTACCGGTATCCGGACGGTCGTGAAGAGACCATCGGGCTGGTGCGCTTCGAGGGGCGGACGCAGGGCGTCGATGTGGCGGTGTTCAGCGATGAGGATCGCCGTCGCGCCCCGATCAATCCGGCCGATGGCCTGCCCTACAAGCGACTGGACCTGACTGCGGTCGAGCGCCTGCTGTAGCCTCAGAACGGTTCGAACCACTTCCAATCGCGGGTGTCTTCCGCGATCTTGCGCAAGGCCACCATGCGCGGAAACAGCAGGCGGCTGTAGCGATGGTCGTACAGGCGTTTCGGCAGCAAGGTCTGCGCTGCGCCTGGTGGCAGCAGCGTGCGTACGGCTTTGCGCAGTCTTGTGCGCAGGCCGCGGGTCGCATCGCCCGGTGCGAGATCGACCACTTCATAGGCCGGATAGTTGGCGACGTAGGCCACGGCCTTGGCCACCGAGGCCCAGCTGCAATCGTCGATCACCACATAGCCGCCGACCCGCAGCAGACGGTTGGCGTAGAACAGGTCCAGCAGGGTGTGATCGAAGGTGTGCCAGCCGTCGATGAACACGAAGTCGTAGCTGCCCGGTTCGGCCTCGGCCAGGGCCGGCAGCGCGAACTCCGAGCGGCGCGGAATCAGCTCCCAGAAATCGAAGCCGGCACGCCGCAGGTTGGCCACGCCGATGCCGTGGAAATACTCGTCCTGGAACGGATCGAGAATGGTGTGGTGTGCGCCTTCGCGCCCCTGCAGCGCTGCACAGATATGCAGCGACGACAGGCCGTAGGCGCAGCCGACTTCGAGCGTGCGCCGGATGGTGGGGTCGCCGGCAATCAGATCATGGAGGAACGCACCCTCCAGACGATCGACATTGGCCGCAAGCGCGTGAACCTTGCCGCTGGCATCCTGCACCTGCCGGCTGCGATAGATCTCTTCGATAAGCGGATGCATGGCGAGGGCGGCTTACGGTTCGTGGCGGAATGCGCCCGAGTGTAGCAGCGCTACCAGTCGCGCCGGTTGGGCAGCAGGCCCTGCAGTTCGGCGGCGCTGAGGTCGCGCCAGTGGCCGCGCTTGAGCTCGCCAAGCTCGATGTTGACGATGCGGATGCGCTGCAGCCGGCGCACGGTATAGCCGAATACATCGCACATGCGCCGGATCTGTCGGTTGAGGCCCTGGGTCAGGATGATGCGGAAGACATTGGGGCCGATGCGCTCGACCTTGCAGCGCTTGGTCACGGTATCGAGGATCGCGACCCCGCTGGCCATGCCGCGAAGAAACTCCGGCGTCACCGGACGATCGACGGTGACGATGTATTCCTTCTCGTGGTTGAACTCCGAGCGCAGCACTTCGTTGACGATATCGCCGTTGTTGGTCATCAGGATCAGGCCTTCGGAATCCTTGTCCAGGCGCCCGATCGGGAAGATGCGCTCGCGATGGCCGACGAAGTCGACGATGTTGCCGCGGACATGGCGCTCGGTGGTGCAGGTGATGCCCACCGGCTTGTTCAGCGCGAGGTAGACCCGGCGGTTCTTCTGGCCGATGGGGCGGCCGTCGACGGTGACGCTGTCGCCCTCGTTGACCTGGGTCCCCAGTTGCGCGGGACTGCCGTTGACCGCGACGCGACCGGCGTCGATCCAGGCGTCCGCTTCACGGCGTGAGCAGACACCGGTTTCGGAAATGTATTTGTTGAGGCGCATCGGCGGATTGTCGCAAATCGCGGCGGGTCAAAACGCAAAAGCCCTCCGGGTGGAGGGCCTTTGCGTCAGCGCTGTCGCTTCAGCGGGTGGCGATCGGCGCCACGTTGCGTTCGTCGGCGCCGGTATAGACCTGACGCGGACGCGCGATGCGCATGCTCGGGTCCGACACCATTTCGATCCAGTGGGCGACCCAGCCGACGGTGCGCGCGATCGCGAACATCGGCGTGAACATGTTCACCGGAATGCCGAGCGCCTTGTAGATAATGCCCGAGTAGAAATCGACGTTCGGATACAGCGAGCGCGACTTGAAGTAGTCGTCCGACAGCGCGATCTCTTCGAGCTTCATCGCCAGTTCGAGCTGCGGATCGTTTTCCTTGCCGAGATGCTTGAGCACCTTGTGGCACTGCTCGCGGATGATCGTCGCGCGCGGGTCGAAGTTCTTGTACACGCGATGGCCGAAGCCCATCAGGCGCACGCCCGACTGCTTGTCCTTCACCTTGTTCATGAAGCTCGCGACGTTGTTCACGTCACCGATCTCCTCCAGCATCTTCAGCACCGCCTCGTTGGCGCCGCCGTGTGCCGGGCCCCACAGCGCGGCGATGCCCGAAGCGATCGCGGCGTAGGGGTTGGTGCCGGTGGAGCCGGCCATGCGCACGGTCGAGGTGCTGGCGTTCTGCTCGTGGTCGGCGTGCAGCGTGAACAGCACGTCCAGCGCCTTGGCGGCGACCGGATCGACGTGATACGGCTCGGCCGGTACCGCGAACATCATGTACAGCAGGTTCGAGCTGTAATCGAGATGGTTCTGCGGGTACATGAACGGCTGGCCGACATGGCGCTTGTACGCGGCGGCGGCAATCGTCGGGATCTTGGCGATCATCCGATGCGCAAAGATCTCGCGGTGCCGCGGGTCCTTGTTGTTGGTGGTGTCGTGGTAGAACGCCGACAAGGAGCCGACCACGCCGGTGAGCATCGCCATCGGATGCGCGTCGTAGCGGAAGCCGTTGAAGAATCCCTTCAGCGACTCGTTGATCATCGTGTGCTTGCGGATGCTCTGATCGAAATCCTGCAGCTGCTGCGGATTCGGCAGTTCACCGTTGAGGATCAGATAGGAGACCTCGATGAACGAGCAATGCTCGGCCAGCTGCGCCACCGGGTAGCCGCGATACAGCAGCACGCCCTTGTCGCCGTCGATATAGGTGATGGCCGACTTGGTCGAGCAGGTCGACGAGAAGCCGGGGTCGTAAGTGAACACGTCGAGCTTGTCGTAGACCTTGCCGACATCGAGGCCGACGGGGCCGAGGGTGCCAGAAACGGCCGGCAGATCGGTCTTTTCGCCGGTGGCGTTGTTCACCAGGCTAAAGCTGGGCGTGCTCATTGAAAAACCCCTTCTTTTTAAGCTGGATAATGCAGCGGATACGGCAGCTTGGCGGTGCCGCTGTTGATTGCCGCACGAGCGACCGCGGGGGCGACGCAGTCGCGCAGGCGGGGGTCTAGCGGCTTGGGAATGATGTACTCAGGGCCGAAGGATAAGCCTTTTAGACCATAGGCTTCCAGCATTACTTGCGGAACCGGCTCACGCGCCAGCGCGGCAATGGCGTGGACCGCCGCCACTTTCATCTGCTGGTTGATCCGCTGCGCCCGCACATCCAGTGCGCCGCGGAAGATGAACGGGAAGCACAGCACGTTGTTGACCTGATTCGGATAGTCGCTGCGACCGGTCGCCATGATCAGGTCCTTGCGCACCGACAGCGCCACTTCCGGCAGGATTTCCGGGGTCGGATTACTGAGTGCGAACACGATCGGCTTTTCCGCCATCAGCGCCAGCCATTCCGGACGCATCAGTTCCGGACCGGAGACGCCGATGAACACGTCGGCACCGGCCAGCGCACCGGCCAGGGTGCGCCGTTCCGAGGCGCAGGGCGCGGCGAACTCCAGCTTTTCCTTGTTGAGGGATGAAAAATCCTCGCGGTCGCGATGGATCACGCCCTTGCGGTCGACCAGCCACATGTTTTCGCGGCGTGCGCCCAGGGCCACGGCGAGGCGCATCGAGGCGATGCCGGCCGCGCCGGCGCCGAGGCAGACGATGCGAGCGGTCTCGATCTTCTTGCCCTGCAGTTCCAGCGCGTTGATCAGGCCGGCGCAGAGCACGATCGCGGTGCCGTGCTGATCGTCATGGAACACCGGGATGTCGCAGCGCTCGATCAGCGCGTCCTCGACCTCGAAGCACTGCGGCGCCGCGATGTCCTCGAGGTTGATGCCGCCGAAGGTGGGGGCGATGCGGGCCACGGTATCGATGATGTGCTGCGGTTCGAGCGCATCGATCTCGATATCGAACACATCGATATCGGCAAACTTCTTGAACAGCACCGCCTTGCCTTCCATGACCGGCTTGCTGGCGAGCGCGCCGCAATTGCCGAGCCCGAGCACCGAGGTGCCGTTGGAGATCACCGCCACCAGGTTGCCCTTGGCGGTGTAGCGGTAGGCATCCTCCGGATTCTGCTGGATCGCGAGCACCGGCTCGGCGACTCCAGGCGTGTACGCGAGCGAGAGCTGCGCAACCGTGTCAAACGGCTTGGTGATTTCTGTCCCGAGTTTTCCCGGACGCGGGAACTCGTGATAGTCCAACGCGGACTGCTTGAGATTTTCGATCATGGATTCGCGCAGTGCCGTCTGCCTGGATGCGCCAATGATGGATAGGGGGCGGCAATTGTGAGCACCTGCCCCAGAAACGGCAAGGCCGCGCATTGAGCGCGGCCCTGGGTAACGCAGACAGCCAATTACTTCTTGGCGTAGCGCTGGTTGAACTTGCTGACGCGACCGCCGGTGTCGATGGTCTTCTGCTTGCCCGTGTAGAACGGGTGCGAGATGCTGGACGTATCCAGATTCACCAGCGGATATTCCTGACCGTCGATCGTCGTCGTTTCCTTGGTCTTGACCGTGGAAC
Source organism: Solimonas flava (assembly GCA_040391865.1). Taxonomy (GTDB): domain Bacteria; phylum Pseudomonadota; class Gammaproteobacteria; order Nevskiales; family Nevskiaceae; genus Solimonas. Next base: position 18,931 of record JBEBWZ010000017.1, on the reverse strand, counting down.
GGATGATGAACACGTGGCCAGCAGAGCTGTCCTTGAATGCCACCGAGCGGTACTCGGGATGGATGCCGTCTTTCATCGGGGAACCCCAAAGCCAAAACTAAAAAAGGGCGCGAAGTTTAATGATTGCCGCCGGAACCTGCAAGCCATCGCCCGGGATTCGGCACAAAAGCCTTGCGGTTCAATCGGATTCGCTTTCCACGTCGACCTCGAAGCGGCCGCTGTCCTCAACCACGGTGACCCGCACCGTCATCGGATTGCAGCACACCGAACAGTCCTCGGTATAAATCGCCGAGCCGGCGCTGAGGTCGATATCGAGGCTGACCTGCTGCCAGCAGGAGGGGCAGGTGACGACGGCATCTTCGAGCATGGCGGTGCCTCCTATTCCAGGAACAGGGTCAGCAGGCCATTCAGGTGACGCCGTCCCAGTTCGGTGGTGCGCACCTGACCGTCCTGCTGCTCGAGCAGGCCGCGGCTGAACGCCGTGGCAAAGGCTGCTCCGCGTTGCGACCACGCCAGCCCGGTACGAGTTTCATACTGGGCAATGGAAAAGCCGTCGTTGAGGCGCAGCGCATTCATCAGGAACTCGAACGGGCGCTCGGACGGCGGGATCAGCCGGTCCTCCTGGACCGCGGCGGCGTTGCCGGCCTGTTCCTGGTAGCTGCGCGGATGCTTGTGGCGGGCGCGGCGGCGGATCTCGCCGTTGGCCGTGCGCTTGCCGTGGGCGCCGGCGCCGATGCCGAGATAGTCGCCGAAGGTCCAGTAGTTGAGGTTGTGCTGTGCACGCCGGCCCGGCTGGGCGTAGGCCGAGACCTCATATTGGGCGTAGCCACTGGCGGCCAGCAGGGTCTGGCCGCGCTCCTGCATCTCCCAGCTGGTGTCGTCGTCCGGCACCGGCGGCGGGCGCGCCGCGAATTCGGTATTCGGCTCCAGCGTCAGCTGGTAATAGGAAATGTGTTCCGGCTGCAGCGCGATCAGGCTGCGCAGATCGGTTTCGGCCTGTTCCGGCGTCTGTTCCGGCAGTGCGTACATCAGATCGAGATTGACGTTGTCGAAGCCGGCGTCACGCGCCTGCGCATAGGCGCGCACTGCGGCGCTGCGATCGTGGATCCGCCCCAGGCGCTTGAGCTGCGCATCGTCAAGGCTCTGCACGCCGATCGACAGGCGATTGACGCCGGCGGCGCGGTAGCCGCGGAAATGGCCGGCATCGGCGGTCCCGGGATTGGCTTCCAGCGTGATCTCGATCTGCGGCGCGAAATCGATCCGGCGCTGGACGGCCTCCAGCGCCCGGCCGATCGCGCGATCCGAGAACAGGCTCGGCGTACCGCCGCCCATGAAGATCGATATCAGGGGCCGGGATTGGGCATTGGGGATTAGGGATTCGTCGGACAGTTCCCAATCCAGGTCACGGATCAGGGCATCGACGTAACTGTCCTCGGGAACCTCACCGCGCAGCGGGTGCGAGTTGAAGTCGCAGTACGGACATTTGCGCACGCACCACGGGAAGTGCAGATACAGCGAAAGCGGGATGTCGCCGTTGCCGCTGCTGTTCACGAATCCCCAATCCCCCATTCCGAATCCCGCAATAGTCGCACCAGCGAGTCCATGGCCCGCGCCCGATGCGACAGGCGATTCTTGAGTTCCGGCGCCAGTTCGGCGGCACTGCACTGCTGTTCCGGCACCCAGAACAACGGGTCGTAGCCGAAACCGTGGGCGCCACGCGCGGCGTCGAGGATGCGTCCCTGCCACTGGCCGAGTGCCAGCACCGGCACCGGATCGTCTGCGTGGCGCAGCAGCGCGATCGCGCTGATGAAGCGCGCGCCTCGCTGTGCCTCCGGCAGGCCGGCCAGTTCCTGCAGCAGCAGGGCATTGTTGTCGGCGTCGCTGGCGTGCTCGCCGGCATAGCGCGCCGAGCGCACCCCGGGGCGGCCCTGCAGCGCATCGACCTCGATCCCGGAATCGTCGGCGATGGCCGGCAGGCCCGAGACGCGTGCGGCGTGGCGCGCTTTCAGCAGTGCGTTTTCGACAAAGCTCGGCGCGGTTTCCTCGGCCGCTTCGTCGCTGAATTCCGAGACCAGCCGCAAGGTGTAGCCCAGCGGTGCCAGCAGGGCCTGCATCTCGCGCAGCTTGCCGTGGTTGCGCGAGGCCAGCACCAGCTCGGTCGCCGCCATGGCTTCAGCCCTTCAGCGCTGCGCGCTGGATCGCGATCAGTTCGCCGATGCCGCTGCTGGCGAGATCGAGCAGTGAATCCAGCTCATCGCGGCGGAAGGCGTGACCTTCCGCGGTGCCCTGGACTTCGATGAACTGTCCGGCATCATTCATCACCACGTTCATGTCGCATTCGCAGTCGGAGTCCTCGGCGTAGTCGAGATCCAGTACCGGCGTGCCGCGATAGATGCCGACGGAGACCGCGGCAATCTGGCCGAACAGCGGATTCTTCTTGATCAGGCCGCGACGCTGGTGTGCGGCCAGGGCGTCGGCCAGAGCGACAAAGCTGCCGGTGATCGCGGCGGTGCGGGTGCCGCCGTCGGCCTGCAGCACGTCGCAGTCCAGCGTCACGGTGAACGGGCCCAGCGCATCGAGATTGACGCAGGCGCGCAGCGAGCGGCCGATCAGGCGCTGGATTTCCTGGGTGCGGCCGGACTGCTTGCCCTGTGCCGCTTCGCGGCGGCTGCGGCTATGGGTGGCGCGCGGCAGCATGCCGTACTCGGCCGTGACCCAGCCGCCGTCCTTCTTCCACGCCGGGCCACGTTCCTCGATGCTGGCATTGCACAGCACCTTGGTCTCGCCAAAGGACACCAGGACCGAGCCTTCGGCGTGCCTGGTGTAGCCGCGTTGAATGGAAACGGGGCGCAGCTGAGCGGGGGAACGGCCGGATGGGCGCATAACGGCTAACGGTCAAAATTTTGCGGGCGCGCAGTATACGCTGCCCTCCACAGCCTAAAATGCGGGGATGGAACTGGATGAACTGGCTGAAACCTTCGAGCTTCTCGGTGATTGGGAGGAGCGTTACCGCTATCTGATCGAGCTGGGGCGGGAACTGCCGCCGCTGCCGGAGGCCGATCACAACGATGCCAACAAGGTGCGCGGCTGCATGTCGCAGGTCTGGCTGACGCATCGGGTCGAGCCCGGTCCGCCGTTGACGCTGGCGTTTCAGGGCGATTCCGACGCGCATATCGTCAAGGGCCTGATCGCGGTGCTGCTGATGCTGACCTCCGGCAAGACACCGCAGCAGATCATCGATACCGACATCGCCGCGGCATTCTCGCGCCTGGGTCTGGAAAGCAACATTTCGATGAACCGCCGCAACGGCTTTTACGCGATGGTCGAGCGGATCAAGGCGATGGCTGCCGCGACGCAGGCGCAATTGACATAAACATGTCGGCTGCGGACGGATAGAATCGCTGTTCATCAGGCAGTCCCACCAGCAGGAGCGTCACATGGGTATTCTCGCCGTCGTTTTTGTCGTGTTCGCTTTGGTCACGGCCTGGAAGGGCGTGGTGACCGTGCCTCAGGGCGCGGAATACACCGTCGAACGTTTCGGCAAGTACCGCGCGACCTTCATGCCGGGCTTCCACTGGCTGGTGCCGTATGTGGACCGCATCGGTCGCCGGCTGAGCATGATGGAGCAGGTGCTCGACGTGCCGTCGCAGGAAGTCATCACCAAGGACAACGCGATGGTCGGTGTCGACGGCGTGGTGTTCTATCAGGTGCTCGACGCCGCCAAGGCCGCGTATGAGGTGCACAACCTCGAGTACGCGATCATGCAGCTGGCGCAGACCAACCTGCGCACGGTGATGGGCTCGATGGATCTCGACGAGCTGCTGAGCCACCGCGATGCGATCAACGTGCGCCTGCTGTCGGTGATCGACGAAGCGACCACGCCCTGGGGCATCAAGGTCACCCGCGTCGAGGTCAAGGACATCCGCCCGCCGCAGGATCTGGTCAGCGCCATGGCGCGGCAGATGAAGGCCGAGCGTGAAAAGCGCGCCAACATTCTCGACGCCGAAGGCTTCCGTCAGGCGGCGATTCTGAAAGCCGAAGGCGAGCGCCAGGCAGAGATCCTGAGTGCCGAGGCGCAGAAGATGGCCGCGGTGCTGGAAGCCGAAGGCCGCAAGGAGGCCGCGTTCCGCGACGCCGAGGCGCGCGAGCGTTCTGCGCAGGCCGAGGCCGAGGCCACGCGCATGGTCTCCGACGCCATCGCCAAGGGTGACGTGCAGGCCATCAACTACTTCGTGGCGCAGAAATACGTTGAAGCGCTGGCGCGCATCGCCACCAGCCCCAACGAGAAGTTGGTGCTGATGCCGCTGGAAGCCTCCAGTGTGATCGGCGCCATCGGCGGCATTGCCGAACTGGCCAAGAAAGTCGGTCAGGGCAAGGCTTGAGCGCCCTCCAGCGGAGACTGCCGTGAGCCTTGATGACATCGTGTTCTGGCACTGGCTGGTGTTCGGCCTGGTGCTGCTGATCGTCGAGATGGTGTTGCCGACCGGTTTCGTGCTGCTGTGGACCGGGGTCTCGGCGCTGCTGGTCGGGGTACTGGCCTGGCTGTTGCCGACCATGGGCTGGCCGCTGGAATTCGCCCTGTTCGGCGTGCTGTCGGTGGTGACGGTGCTGGCCTACCGCCGCTTCCGCGCGCCGCCGGCGGAGACCGATCAGCCCACGCTCAACCGTCGCGGCGCGTCGTATGTGAATCGCAATTTCACGCTGACCGAACCGATCGTCAACGGCGTCGGCAAGCTGCGCGTCGACGATTCGCAGTGGCGGATCAGCGGTCCCGATGTCGCGGCCGGCACCCAGGTCCGCGTGGTGGCGGTAGACGGCACAACCTTGCAAGTGGAGCGGGCCCATCAGTAACGAACCACGCGGACTCGGTCACGCGCAGCACGACGTTGCCGGGATCCACATCCCGGACAAGCTGTACACCCTGGGCGAGGAGATCGCGCACGCCGCCACGCACGGTCTGGGCGTGGTGCTGGCGATCATCGGTCTGGTGGTGCTGGTGGCGCGCGCGACCCTGTACGGCGACATCTGGCACATCGTCGCGGTCAGTGTCTTCGGCACCACGATGGTCCTGATGTACACCGCTTCGACGCTGTATCACAGCATTCCCTTGCCGCGGGCCAAGCGGGTGCTGCGGATCGTCGACCATTCACTGATCTATTTCCTGATCGCCGGCACCTACACGCCATTCACGCTGGTGACGCTGCATGGTCCCTGGGGCTGGAGTCTGTTCGGAGTGACCTGGGGGCTGGCGCTGTTTGGCGTGGTGTTCAAGATTTTTGCCACCGGCCGTTTTGAAAAACTGTCGCTGGCGATCTATCTCGGCATGGGCTGGTGCGCGATCGCGGCAATCAAGCCGATCCTGAACACCCTGCCGTTTCCGGGCCTGATGCTGGTCCTGGCGGGCGGCCTCGCCTACAGCGGCGGCGTCGTGTTCTATGTCTGGGAACGGCTGCGTTACCACCACGCGATCTGGCACCTGTTCGTGCTTGCCGGCAGCGTGCTGCATTTCTTCGCGATCCTGCTGTACGTGGTTCCGGGCCCCAGGGCTTGAAGTTGCGCGCCGCCGCGCTGGCGCTGCTGCTGGCGGCGAGTGCTTGCAGCGTTGCCGCACGCGGTGTCGAGCGCGCACCGGACGCTGCGTCGACGCTGGCCGATGCGGTCGTCGGTTTCACGCCGCAGGTGGAAGGTGCGCCCAGCGCCGAAGCGGTGGTGTTGCAAGGCATTGCCGGTGCGCAGCGCTCGGTGCATGTCGCCACCTTCATCCTGACGTCGAAAAAGATCGCGCAGGCACTGGTGGCCGCGCACCAGCGCGGGCTCGATGTGCGCGTGGTCGCCGATCCGCGGCTGCAGACCGATCGCTATTCGGCGCTGACCTTCGTCGCCAATCAGGGCGTACCGGTGCGGGCCAATGCGCGCTACGCCTTGATGCACCACAAGTTCATGGTCATCGATGGTCGCGATCTGCAGACCGGCAGCTACAACTACACCCAGGCGGCCGCCGCCAGAAATGCCGAGAACGTGCTGCTGCTGCGCAATCGGCGCGACGTCGCCGCCGCGTACGAACAGGAATGGCAGCGGCTATGGGCGGAAGCCGAGCCGGTCGCGCCGCGTCACTGAGGCGCGGACACGCGATCGCGTGCGAACAGCGGCACCAGCAGCGGCGGCGCAATCAGGGTGGTGGCCACGGCCATGAACAGCACGATCGCGAACACGCTGTCGGAGATCACTCCGAGCCCGAGCCCGATTTGCGCCACCACGATGCCGACTTCGCCGCGCGGCACCATGCCGACGCCGACCTGTGCCGCGCCACGTAGTCCCAGCGACCAGGCGCCGATGCCGCAGCCGATGAACTTGGTGACCACCGCGAGGGCAGTGATCACCAGCGCGGCGATGATCGTGCCGCTGTCCTTGAACACTTCCAGATTCAGCTGCATGCCGATGTTGACCAGGAAGAACGGCACGAAGAACTCGGTGACGCCGCGGGTCTGCTCGTGCACGTCGTGCGCCTCTTCGGCGGCCTCCGACAGCGCCATGCCGGCGAGGAAGGCGCCGATGATCGCGGCGACGCCGATTTCGGCTGCGGCCAGTGCCAGGCCCAGACAGAGAATGATGGCGACGATGAACAGCGAGTTGCCGGTACGCAGGTTTCTGACGCCTGGCGCGATGCGGGTCATCAGCGGCGTGCCGACGACGGCGATCAAGGCCACGAAGCCCAGCGACAGGGCGGTGGTGGTGCCGATCTGCAGGTAATCGACCGCGCCCGCGGCCATCGCCGCCACCACGGCCAGCACCAGCAGGCCGAGCACGTCGTCGATCACCGCGGCGCCGAGGATGATGCGGCTCGACACCAGATGCAGCATGCCCATGCCGGAGAGCACGCGGGCGGTGATGCCGACACTGGTTGCCACCATCGCCGCACCCATGAACAGCGACTCGATCTGGCTGTGGCCGGTGTACTGCATGTAGCCCCAGCCGGCGCCGAACGGCACGATCACGCCGAGGACCGCCACCAGTCCGGCGGTCATGCCGACTTTCATGATCGCGGCCGGCTTGGTTTCGAGCCCCACCGAGAACAGCAGGAAGATCACACCGATCTCTGCCAGCGTGTGCGTGATCTCGTTCGGGGATACCCAGCCGAGCAGGCTGGGGCCGATCAGCACGCCTGCCAGGATTTCGCCGACCACCGCCGGCTGGCGCATGCGCTCGAACAGTTCCGCCATCAGCTTGGCGGCGGCCACGATCAGGAACAGGGTCAGCAGCAGTTCGCTGCCATGTGCTGCGGCCGATGCGGCGGGTTCTGTACTCATGAGCGAATGGGGAGGCTACCGCCGCTGGCCGGGTCAGTCCTGCAGCGGCAGGTGATGGATATTGACGCCGTGCTGGCCGCGTAGCGCCAGGCGCAGCATCGCTTGTGCGACATCGTCGGCGGCAACCGGGCGATAACGCGCCAGCGGTCCGACGAAGGCCCAGTTTACGCGCGGCGCGAGATTTTGCGCCCAGTCTTCCGCGGGGCGCTTGTCGCTGCGGGTGCCGAGCAGCAGTGAGGGACGCACGATATGCACCGCATCGAACCCGAGCTTGGCGATGGCCTGCTCCATGCGGCCCTTGACGCGCGAGTAGAACGACAAGGCGTGCGCGGCGGCACCGACCGCCGAGATCACCACGAACTGATGCGCGCCCGCGGCCTTGGTCAGCTGTGCCAGTTCGACCACCATGCGGTAATCGACATCCTCGAACGCGGCGCGCGAGCCTGCCGTGCGTAGTGTGGTGCCGAGGCAGCAGAACACGTCCTGCACGGCGAGCGAGTCGCCGAGGGCGGCCAGACCGGTGAAATCGCTGACGATGGTCTGCAGCCGCGGATGCTGCAGCGGCAGGGGCCGCCGCACCAGTGCCCGGATCTCGTCATAGGCCGGATCTTCCAGCAGTCGTTGCAGCAACTGCTGTCCCACCAGGCCTGTGGCTCCGGCCACGAGTGCGCTGCGCTTCATGCGATGCTATCCCCAACCCATAGTTCTTCCGCGAGTCTAAACCAAGCGCTCCCCATGTCTTTTGAACTGGATCTCCGTTTGCGCGCCGATACCTTGCCGATCGGTGATCTGCCGCTGAGTCGCGTGCTGTTGATGAACGATGCGCGTTATCCCTGGGCGATCCTGGTGCCCCGTCGCGCCGGCTTGCGCGAGATCTATGAATTGTCCGACGGCGACCAGCAGCAACTGCTGCGGGAGTCGACGGCGTTGTCGCGCGCACTGATGCAGGCCTTCCCCGGCGACAAGCTCAACATCGCAGCCCTGGGCAATGTGGTGGCGCAGCTGCACCTCCATCACCTGGTCCGCCATGTGGGTGATCCGGCGTGGCCGGGGCCGGTCTGGGGGCATTCGCCCGCGCAGGCTTACTTGCCTGAGGCGGCACAAGGCCGGATCGCCGCCTTGCAGGCGGCGTTGTCATTGCAGGCTTTGCCCTGATCGAGCCGGAAGGGCCTCCTTGCCGGGCGGGGTGACCCTGCCGGGAATGAGGGCTAGACTGAATCCGCCGAAGAATCGCGTTACACGGATGACGCATCGCGGGGGAGGAAACCATGCACAAGGTGTCAGTTGCGGTGCGGTCTGCTGCCACGCCGTTGTGCGCGCGCGTCATGCGAGGCGTTCGACAGGGTGTATGGCAGGCGCGGCCGCGCCCATCCCAAGCCAGCGTTTGGCGCATGACCACCGGTCTTCTGCGCGCCCTGCTGTTGGCCCTCGCGGCGCTGGCCAGCGTCGGGGCGCAGGCTGCCGAGCCACCGCCGCTGATGCGGGCGACGGTCTACGAAGGCGGCATCGTGGTGCCCGACTACTGGGTCAGCGAAAAACTCGATGGCGTCCGCGGCTACTGGGACGGCGCGCAACTGTTGACGCGCAGCGGCAACCGCATTGCGGCGCCCGGATGGTTCACCGCCGGCTGGCCGGACACGGCAATGGACGGCGAGCTGTGGGCAGGGCGCGGCGGTTTCGAGCGCGCTTCCTCGATCGTGCGCCAGCTGCGCGCCGACGATCGGGATTGGCACGCGCTGAAGTTCATGGTGTTCGATCTGCCGGCGCACCCCGGCAGCTTCGATCAGCGGCTGCCGGCACTGAGGGCGCAGGTCGCGGCACTGGATCTGCCGTGGGTACAGGCGGTGCAGCAAAGCCGTTTGCGTGACGAGAACGAATTGCAGCAGCGCCTAGAGGCCATCGTCGCCGCTGGTGGCGAAGGGCTGATGCTGCATCGTGGCGCGGCGCATTACGTTGCCGGGCGCAGTGCCGATCTGCTCAAGTTCAAGGCGGTGGACGACGCCGAGGCGCGAGTGGTCGGCTATTCGCCGGGCGCGGGTCGCTATCAGGGCATGCTGGGCGCGCTGATCGTCGAACGCCCGGACGGACTGCAATTCCGTATCGGCACCGGCTTCAGCGACGAGCAACGGCGTGCGCCGCCGGCGCTCGGCAGCTGGGTCACCTATGGTTACAGCGGGCTGACTTCGGGGGGCTTGCCGCGCTTCGCGCGGTTCTTGCGGATACGGGACGACATGATGGAAGAGTGAAGCCTTGTTCCCGCCATGACAGCAGTGGCCGGGAAGGTGTTGCAAGGATGTGCAAAGCGGTTCGATGGATCAAATAAAAACCATTAAGGGGGCAGGGATGCAACTTAGAAATGTGGTGTGCGGTTTGGGGCTGGCGCTGTGTGCAGGTCCCGCATTTTCGGAGGTTTATATCGGCGGCATGGTCACGTCTGCCGACCGTGACTACGATGATATTTCGCGCTCCACGGGCGGGCAGTTTCTGGCGGGATACCGCTTCGAACAGCTGCCGCTGATGATCGAAGCGGGCTATACCGATACCGGTGATGCCGACATCGACGTGCTTCCGGGTGCCAGCACCCGCGCGTCCATGAACTACAGCGGCTTGCAGCTGACCATTGGCGGTTTTGCGAAGCTGTCGGATCTGGGTTCCGGTGCGTGGTTGAAGGCCGGTTTTTACAGCGGTAACACGGAGGTGAAGATCCCTGCCGGAAGTTTTCCGGACGATTTGTCGCTGTCGGGGAAAGCAAAGGATTCGAGCAGCGGCGGCGTGCTGGGTATCGGCGGTGTCTGGAAGCTGACGCCCTGGATCGGTCTGCGTGCGGAGTTCTCGACCTTGCTCGGTGTCTCCGCCTTCGCCAGTGACGAGGACATCAATTTGATGAGCGCCGGCGTCATTTTCGAATTCCCGGCGGTCAAGGCGGCGCCCGCCAGAACGTTTGCACCGCAAGCGGTGGCGCGCAGCATGCCGCCGCCGGTGCCCGCGGCCGCTCCGGTAGCAGCGGTTGCGCCGTCGCAGGGTCTTTCGCCTTCGGCATCGGGGACGACCCTGGTGCTGAGCCGTCAGGCCAGCTTACGGGGGCAGCCCAAGATGTCGGGGGTGATCCGCGCCACGCTGCCGGCGGGTAGCACCGTCAGCCGGAAATCGCGGATGGACAACGCGGACGGTGGCTGGTGGTTTGTCGATCATCAAGGGATGAGCGGCTGGCTGAACGATCAGGACACGGCCAACTGACTCCCGGGGCCAGGATGGTACAGGCCGGCGGGCCCGCCGCCGGCCTTTTTCTCGCGCGGGGCGCGTCCTTCGGTAAGATGATCGCCATACGCGGATTTGATGGACTTCGAGGAGAGATGTCGTGAACTACTTCGTCACCGGCGCTACCGGCTTTATCGGCAAATTCCTGTTGGAGCGCCTGTTGGTGCGCGACGACACCAAAGTGCATGTGCTGGTGCGCGAGGCGTCCAAGGACAAGTTCACGGCCCTGCAGCAGCGGTATGGCGCGGCGGGCAAGCGCCTGCTGCCGGTGTATGGCGACATCACCACGCCGGGTCTGGTTTCCGCCGCCGACTTCAAGAAGCTGGCGGGCAAGATCGATCACGTGTTCCATCTGGCCGCGGTCTATGACATGAACATGGACGACGATGCCGCGGACCGCATCAACAACGAGGGCACGCGCAATCTCGTGGCGTTCGTCAACGATCTCGGCGGCGATGTGCGTCTGCATCATGTGTCCAGTGTCGCGGTGGCGGGTGGCGGTTACTCCGGGCGCTTCACCGAAGCCATGTTCGATGAAGGACAGAAGACCGATCATCCGTACTACCGCAGCAAGTTCCAGTCGGAAGCGATCGTCCGCAACGAGTCCAGGGTGCCGTTCCGGGTATATCGCCCGGGCGCGGTGGTCGGGTCCAGCGTCACTGGCGAGATGGACAAGATCGATGGACCCTACTATTTCTTCAAGACCATCCAGAAGGTGAGTCACGCGGTGCCCAAGTGGCTGCCGCTGCTGGGGATCGAAGGCGGCAAGGTGCCGGTGGTCCCGGTCGATTATGTTGCCGCCGCGATGGACCATATCGCGCACAAGGAGGGTTTGGATGGCGGCACTTTCTGTCTGATCCAGAGCAACGCACCCAGCGTCGGCGATCTGTTGCAGACCCTGCTGGAAGCGGCGCATGGCCCCGAGTTCGCCAGCAAGATGTCGCTGCCGGAGATTCCCGAAACCATGCGCAAGCTGGCGGGACAGGTGAGCAGCCGCATTCCGTCGCAGGTGGAGAAGCGCATTTCGAAAGCGATCGGCGTGCCGCTGTCGGTGCTTGGTTATGTCGGCAATCGTGCGGTATTCGACGACAAGAAGGCGCGTGCGGCACTGAAGGGCTCCGATATCAAATGCCCGGATATCCGTGATTACGCCGACAAGCTCTGGCAGTACTGGGAAACCTTCCTGGATCTGGAAGTGACGCTGCCGCGCGGCGCGATCCAGAAGCTGTCGGGGAAGGTGGCCGTGGTCACCGGTGCCTCCAGCGGTATCGGCCTGATCGTGTCGCGCAAGCTCGCGGCCGCCGGCGCCAAGGTGATCCTGGTCGCGCGGACGCGCGAAAAGCTCGAGGAAACGCAGGGGGTGATCGCCGCGGCCGGTGGCGAAGCCCACGTCTATCCCTGTGATCTCAACGACATGAAAGCGATCGATGATTGCGCCAAGGCGATCCTCGCCGACTTCGGTCATGTCGACATCCTGGTCAACAACGCCGGCCGCTCGATCCGTCGCGCGGTGCTGGAATCGCTGGACCGCTTCCACGATTTCGAGCGCACCATGCAGCTCAACTATTTTGGCGCGGTGCGCATGATCATGGCGTTCCTGCCGAGCATGACGCAGCGCAAGAGCGGCCACATCATCAACATCAGCTCGATCGGGGTGCTGGCCAATGCGGCGCGCTTCTCGGCCTATGTCGCCAGCAAGGCGGCGCTGGATGCGTTCAGCCGCTGCCTGTCGGCGGAAGTGAAGCACCGCAACATCGAAGTCACCGCGATCTACATGCCGCTGGTGCGCACGCCGATGATCGCGCCGACCAAACTCTACGACTACGTGCCGACCTGGAGTCCGGAGAAGGCGGGCGACACCGTGATGCAGGCGATCCTGGATCGTCCGAAGTCGGTGGCGACCGTGCTCGGCACCGCGGCGGCCGTCAGCTATGCGCTGTGGCCCAAGCTCAATGACGCGATCCTCAACCGCGGCTTCCGCCTGTTTCCGTCCTCCAGTGCCTCCAAGGGGCGCAAGGAAGGCGAGAAGCCGACGCTGGAGCAGGTGGTGTTCGCCAACGTGTTCAAGGGCGAGTACTTCTGAGCGGAAGAGATTGCATCGCAACCGGCGCCTGAGAGGCGCCGGTCTGCTGTCGGTTGACCGTAACCCATGACGCTTGCCGCCGCCTTCCATCTGCTGCTGCACCTGCTGGTGCCCGGCGCGGTCGCGCTCGTGTTTTTTCGCAGCCGCTGGCGCCAGGCCTGGCTGCTGATGCTGGCGACCATGCTGGTCGACCTCGATCACCTGCTGGCCGATCCCATCTATGACCCCGGCCGCTGCAGCATCGGGTTTCATCCCCTGCATACGGCGCCGGCGGTGACTGCCTACGCCGCCCTCGCGTTCTGGCCGAAGACGCGTCTGATCGGTCTCGGCCTGCTGATCCACATGGCCCTGGACCTCAGCGATTGCGCGGTCCAGCGTGGCTATTTCACCCTTCTCGGCTAAGGACTCCCGCCGCCCGGCAAATCCGGGAGGGGCGGTGGAGCACCGCAGAACCGGTTTCATACGTCTAAGCAGTTAACGGGTAATGTGTACCCATCCGGTCCAACGGCCAGATTGCTATGACTGAGCAGGTTCGCAACAGACGCGCGACCGATCGACCGCCAGGGGGCGAGCCCTCCGCGGCGGGTACGGGCGCGGGTGAGTCCCAGGGCCATGCGCGGGCCTTGTCGGACCTGTTCGAAAGCCACAACCGTGCGCTGGTGTCGTTCCTGATGGCGCGCCTCGGCAACGAAGGCGATGCCAAGGAAGTGGCGCAGGAAGCGTATGTCCGCATGTTGCAGCTGGAGCGGCCTGGCGCTGTCAGCTTCCTGCGCGCCTATCTGTTCAAGACCGCGGCCAATCTGGCGCTGGACCGCATCCGCCGCCGCATCTGTTCGGCTCGGCTGGAAGAAAGCTACTGCGAGGAGGATCTGACCAACACCGTCGATCCGGATCGCGAAGTCTGCGCGCGCGAGCAATTGGCGATCGTGCGGCAGGCGTTGATGGAACTGCCCGAGCGTTACCGGCGTGCGTTCCTGTTGAATCGCTTCGACGACATGAGCACCGAGCAGATCGGCAAAGAGCTGGGAATAAAAGAAACACAAACCCGCAAATACCTGCGGAGAGTGACGACCTACTGTCGGCTGCGGATGGACGGCCTGACAGAAATGGAAGCCAAGGAACACGTTTTTTCATGAACCCTCATTCCGCCCAACCGAACGCGAGCGAAGCCCAGCGGCTGGATGCCGCCACGCACTGGCTGCTGCGCCTGCGCGAGGCCGGCGCCAGCGAAGACGATGTCATGCGCTGGCTGGAGTGGTGCGATGCCGACGCGCGCAACCAGCAGGCATTCGAACGGGTACAGGAGCTGTGGCAGATCGCCGGCAACCTGGCGCCGGAGGTGCAGCGCGGTGAACTGCGCGGCGTGCCGACCTTTCTGCAGCGGATGCGTGCCTATGCCCTCAATAGCTGGTTCGGGTTTCTGGAATCGCTGCGTGATCATCGTCCGGCGGTGGCGATGGGCGTGCTGTTGATCGCGGTGGTCGCCGGCGCTGCGTCGTGGAGCTTGCGCGGCGCCCTCATCTGGCAGGATGTCGGTGACCACGAACTGCTGGCGGCCGCTGTGGCCGAGCGGGTGCGGCACGCCCAGCTTTCCGATGGCTCGCGGGTGCAGCTGGCGGCGAAATCGACGGTCGCCGTGCAATACACCGAAAACGAACGCTCGCTGGAGCTGAAAGACGGTGAAGCCTATTTCACCGTCGCGCCGAATGCGCAGCGACCGTTCGTGGTCACCATCGGTGCAGTGCGCGTGCGCGCCGTCGGTACCGCTTTCAACATCCGTCGCGCCGGCGAGCGCATCGTGGTGACGGTGGCGGAGGGTACGGTCGATGTCTATCAGGATAGTGACGACCGTCAGCCGAGTGGCGGAGTGCGTGTCGACAATCGGATGCGCGTGGAGGCGGGCGGAGAAGTCGCCTGGGACGCACACGCTGCGCAGGCCCCGGTGGTGGCATCCGTGAACCCGAGCGATGCATTGTCCTGGCGCGAAGGCCGGTTGGAATACAGCGACGAGCCGCTCGGTGCCGTGATTGCCGATTTCAATCGCTATTCAAAGCGCCAGGCAGTGTTCACCGACGATGCGATCAAGCAGCTGCGCTTCACCGGCACCCTGATGACCGAAGTGAGCAACGAGTGGATTCATGTACTGCCGCGCCTGTTCCCGATCATGGTGCGCGAGCGCGACGGCGTCTATGTCATCGAGCCGCTCTATACCCCACGCACGGGCTGACGGGCATTTAGCAGGTCGGTCTCAAGCGCGCAGCGTGGAGCCGACATAGCTCCTTGGCTCCGTCATTCCGAGCGTTCGCGAAGGATCTTCCCGCAGGTACCGGCCACGGTATGAAAGAAGATTCTTCGATTTTCTCAGGATGACAGATATTTTTCTCGCCCCGCGTGCGGGGCCAGGGATTGCTCCCCCGGGACATCCTATTGCTGTGCTACCGCATGGCGGCTTGCGGCACTGCCGTATCGCCCCGCGCTGCCGCCTGCGCGTGACAGCCGATATTCCCGAGCACCGAATCGCGCACACCGCTCGTCATAGATGCAGCGACGTAGAAATTAAAGACAGACAAGTAACAGAGGGAGAGCGCGCTATGCGGACATGGGAGCGGCATCGTCTATCGATGCTTGGGATCTTATTCGGGTTTTTCATTGTATTGCTCATGGCGAGTCCTGCGGTTATCGCGCAGGACGGCGCGGATACGCCAGTTACCGTCGATATCGCGGCGCAGCCACTCGACACCGCGTTGATCGAGCTGTCGCGACAGGCGGGTGTTGAAGTGCTGATGTCATCGGAAACGGTGCAGGGCCTGCAAAGCGGGGGCGCAAGCGGCACGATGCCTTTGGCCGAAGCGCTCACCCGCCTGCTACAGGGCACCGGGCTTGGTTATCACGCAGCGGGTGCCAAGACCATCAGCATCCAGAGAATGCCAGGTCCCGCACCGGGTAATGGCGCCGCGTCGGATCAGCCTGGCTTGATGCCGGATACGGCCGATCCGGAAGAGGTTCTGGCGGCGGAACTGACCGATGGCCCCACCACACTGTCCGTGGAAACCGCGCGCAGTGGTGGCATCGAAGAAATCATCGTCACTGGCCAGAAGCGCGCCGAGCGCATCCAGGACGTACCGATCGCCATCACCGCGCTGTCGATGCAAGACCTGACGACAGGGCAGATCGCCGGCGGTTGGGACCTGATGACCAAGGTCCCCAACATGACCTTCACCAAGACCAACTTCAGCGGCTACTCGATCCAGATCCGCGGCATCGGTACGCAGGCCATTTCCGCCACCACCGACCCGGCGGTGGCGGTTGCACTGAACAACACGCCGCTGATTCACAACCGTCTGTTCGAACAAGAGTTCTACGACCTTGAGAGAATTGAGGTGCTGCGCGGCCCGCAGGGAACGCTGTATGGACGCAACGCCACGGCGGGTGTAGTCAACATCATCTCAGCCAAGCCAGGATTCGATTTCGACTCCAGACTCTCTCTGGATCTAGGCAACTACAACAGCCGCCGTGTCGAGGGCATGCTGAATATCCCTTTGGTGGATGGGTTGGCGGCCTTGCGTCTCGCTGGCGCCAAGACGCAGCGCGACGGCTATTCCGCCAATGAACTCAGCGGAAAGTCGATCGATGGGCGCGACCTCTGGTCAACGCGCGCATCTCTGCGCGTGCTGCCGAGCGACAATTTCGATGTCAACTTCATCTGGGAACACTTTGAGGAAGACGACAACCGCATTCGCAGCGGAAAGCAGTTGTGCAAGAAGGATGTCCGCACCGAGATCAACGGCGTGGCGTTTCCTTTCGAACGAGATCCGGGCGTTAACTCCTCACCAGCCGGTACTTATAACCAGGGTTGCGTGCGCAATTCTTTGTATGCTGCGGACTCATTCCAGACGCCGAACGGCTTCGCACTGCCCTATGTGCATCCTCTTCAGCAAATTGGTTTGCCGACCACCCTGGGCATGGACCCGTATGCCAGCGCGACCCAGTCGCGAGATCTGCGCGCCATCGAATCAATCATTGAACCCCAGTATCGTGCGCAGGCCGACATCTATGAGCTGCAGATCAAATGGGATCTGAGCGATAACATCAAGCTTGAATCAGAAACGGCCTATAACACCGACCACGCGTCCGGTAGCCAAGACTACAACCGGTTCTCGACTTCACGCGGAGTCTTTGATCAGGAAACCTACGACAGCACCGTATTGAATTCCGGAACATCGCGGCCGGGAGTCCTCAATAACGGTGTGTTCTGCGATCCGCAGATTGGCTGTTCAGATCGTCTTGTGGCGATGGATCTGTCCAAGACCGACTCCACCCAGTTAGGACAAGAGCTGCGTCTGTCTTCAAGCTTTGATGGACCACTGAACTTCAGCTTTGGCGCCAACTACACGCGCTTTGAAACGGTGGATAAATACTATGTCTTCATCAATTCGCTGAGCCTGTATTCAGCGTTACGGCGGAATGCAGGCGTGGCGGGCGCTCCTCCGTATGTGCCAGGTGTGACCAGCAACATCGATTGCCTCGGCGTGCCCCGACCGGGTAACCCCAATGAGGTTCAGGGAATTGCGGGCTGCATGTACATGGACCCCAATCCGATCAGCAGTCTCAATGACTTGGGGCACAACTACTTCCTCAGCAAGAACCCTTATGAGCTGGATTCGTATGCGGCATTCGGCGAGCTGTATTTCAATGCCACGGACAATCTCAAGATCACGGCAGGCTTGCGTTACACCATAGATCGCAAGCATGCACCGCTGATTCCAAGCTGGCTGCTGGCGTCGAAATCGATCGGATATCCAGTGAAAGAAGAACTGGATCTGGAGTGGCGTGAGCCCAGCGGACGTCTGGTGGTGGACTGGAAGCCGGATCTGGGCATCAATGCCATTGATGAAACCATGCTGTACGCCTCCTATGCGCGTGGCTACAAAGCCGGTGGCGCCAATACACCGCCATTGGTGGTGACAGCCGATCAGCTTTCCAACGTCTCAGGCATTACTGACTCGGTGCTGCACCCAAAAGCCTTTGATGCCGAATTCGTCAATGCCTTTGAGCTGGGAACCAAGAACAGCTTCTTGGACAAGCGCATCACGTTCAATCTCACCGGCTTCTATTACGACTACAAGGGCTATCAGATCTCGCGCATCATCGATCGCGCCGCAGTCAACTCTAATTTCGACGCCAAGATCTGGGGCTTGGAAGTCGAGGCAGACTGGCTGGCGACAGAGATGCTGCGCCTAGGCTTTCGCGGTGGCTATACGCAGACCCGCATGGCCGACGGCTCACAGGCGGTGGACCTGATGGACAGGACCGCAGGCAACCCGGATTGGGTCGTCGCCAAGCCGTTCCCTTCATTGGCATCCAACTGCATTCTGCCGACGGAGCTGGTGACGTTCGGGGGTCGCATCAATACGCTGCAAACGAGTGGTTCAGGTGGGCTTCAGGCTGGAGATACGGGCTTCTGCGTCGAGGCTTACATCAAGGGAAATGATCCGGTTACGAAGCTCCCTTACGTAGCTGATCCCACCGTCTGGAGTCTTGCCGGCACTGTTATGCCTATCGGTACTAACGCAGGAACCAACTGGGCAAACTGGAACGGATATCAAGGCTTTGATCCCGCCACTGCGCCGAACAATGGCGAGGGCTTTTTCAAGGATTTGTCAGGCAATGAACTGCCGAATGCGCCCAACTATACGGCGACATTCACAGCGGATTACACCGTGCCGCTGCACGGTGACTGGACCGTCACGCTGCATACCGATGTGTACTGGCAGTCCTCGGCCTGGTGGAGCATTTTCAACGACCACGAGTACGCGCGCCTGAAGCCGTTCATGACCACCAATCTGGCCGCGATTCTGGTCAATGACTATGCGGGCTGGAATGTCATGGCCTACGTCAAGAACGTGTTTGACCGCGACTCGATCACGGGCGCCTTTCTCAACAGTGACGACAGCGGGTTGACCACCAATGTCTTTCTGACCGAGCCGCGCCTGTATGGCCTGCGCTTCACCAAGCACTTCTGAGGAAGAGCACGATCATGAAAAAGATCCATTCTAGAAAAACTTTGATTGCCTCTGCGGTCGCGCTCAGCGTCACATCGGTGACTGCGCAGGCGGATGTGACAGCCGATTCGGCCTCGTCCGCGCCATTCAGCATCACGATTGGCGGCGGGGCTGCGCGTTTTGATGCAGGCGTTCAGCCCTACGCGCCGTCCTGGCTGTCTGAGTACAGCACGTCATTCCCGGTAGCGGTCACGCTGCCTAACGAAGCGGATTGGGGACAT
>JBEBWZ010000016.1:0-39966 GCA_040391865.1 Solimonas flava | reverse complement strand
CCGCGCGCAAGCGCGAGGAGTCGTCGCAGGACATTCCGATCTCGATCACCGCCATTTCCGCCGAGGACATCAAGACCATGGGTATCCGCACCATGGCGGATATGGAAGGTATCGTGCCCGGCCTCAACATGGGCGGCGGCGGCAACGGCATCAAGAAAGACAACAACCCGTTCATCCGCGGCATCGGCCAGCGCGAAACCAAGGTCACGCTTGATCCCGGTGTCGGCACGTATATCGACGGTATCTACGTCGGGCGCCCGTCCGGCGGCCTGTTCGACGTCGCCGCCGTTGAGAGCGTCGAAGTCCTGCGCGGCCCGCAGGGCACCTTGTTCGGTCGCAATGCGACCGGCGGCGCCATCTCCATCACCCTGAAGAAACCCGGCACGGAGTTCGCTGGAAAGCTCAACAGCAATATCGGCAACTATGGCCGCCGCGATCTGTCGGTGAGTGTGGATGTGCCGCTGTTCCGCGATGTGGTCCTCAGCCGCGTGACCTTGTCGAGCATGGAAAGCGATGGCTATTTCACCAACGCCGTCGACAACAGCCAGTGGGGTAACGACAACCGTTTGTCCGGCATCGCGCAACTGCGTATCCAGCCGATCGATGACCTCACCATCGACATCCTCGGCGAGCGTACGCGCATTCGTGAACAGCCCCGGCCGCAGCGCTGCAAGTTCTTGAGGGAGCCTGGATATATCAGATCCTTTACCGGCTATCTTCTGGACCTCGCCAACGCATCGCTGGGGAATCCCACATTTGAATCCGTGTGTCGCGCTTCGGAAGATCTTCCTCAGGACCATTTCGAAAGCGATCTCGCCGAAGGCATCGACTATCGCAACAACGCGCCCGGCAGCGCCAGCGACCTGCAACCGCAGGCGCGCTACTGGGTTGACACCAGCACGCTGGGCGGCACCGTCGGCTGGCACATCGGCGACGCCGGCCCGTTCTCCGGCCTGCAGTTGAAGAGCATCAGCGCGTGGCGGCGTACCGGCCAGATTGCCGATGAGGATCTGGATGCCGTCGGAGGGACATATATGCTGCGTGTTCAGCCGTCGATGACGTATACCACCCAGATCTCGCAGGAATTTCAGCTGACCGGCGCGACGTTCAATGATCGACTGTTTTTCAGTACCGGCGTGTACTTCTTTGGCGAGGAGACGCCACGTGACGAGTTGATCCTGTCCGCCGGCTTGTCGCAGGGTACGGGCGATTTCACGGGCCGGCCGGTGGAGGAGTTCTACACGCTTGCATTGGAGCCTGCGAAAGAGCGTCTGGAAACCAACAACAAGGCCTGGGCATGGTACGGCCAGCTGGATTTCGACATCACCAAGCAGTGGCAGTTGTCGGCCGGTATTCGTTACACGAACGAGAATCGCTGGTCGCGCTACTCCAAGAACAATGTCGATCCGAAAAGCATGGCCAATGGGGTCATTACCTATAGCGGCGGCAGTCAGTCCGCGGGAACCGTTTTCGCCGTATCGACCTTGCCGGGCTACAAACCGGTGCTGGACTGGCAGTTCGGTTCCTGCATGAGTCCCACCCTGGAAGGCCAGCTTTGCACGGTCACGCCATTCGAAGACGAAAATACCAATCCGGACAACTTCAAGCTGGGCGTGATGCTGGGCGATTCGATGCGCCGCAAGGACGATGCGTGGACGCCGATGCTCAGCCTCAAATACAAGGCCAGTGATGAAGTCCTTCAGGCCTTGGGCTTGAATGATGCAATGGCCTATTTCACCTACAGCAATGGCTTTCACTCCGGCGGTGTCACCGCAGGTGCGCCTGACGACAACGGCAATGGCGTCGGCGATCCGGCCGAGTTCGAACCGGAATTCGTCAAGAACTATGAAGTCGGCCTGAAGATGCAGGCCTGGAATCATCGGGTACAGGCCAATTTTGCCGCGTTCTACATGGACTACACCGACATGCAGCTGAGCAGCACGGCGATCAGCGCCGTCGGCATCCCGATTCCGTATGTATCGAATGTGGGCAAGTCGGTGATTCAGGGCATCGAGGCGGAGTTCCTGTTCATGCCATTGCCCGATTGGCGGATCATGCTGAATGGCGGTTATACCCATGCCGACATCAAGGAGTGGCAGGAGAAGCAGACGAAACTGGATTTTTCGCGGAAGTCCGGCGAGGTGAGCTATATCGATCGTAGCGACGAGCCGCTGCCGCGCGTGCCGCGCGTGCAGGCGTTCTTCCTGACCGACTACAGCTTCCGTCTGCCCAGCCACGGCACGATCACGCCAGGCGTTTCGCTCCGCTATTCGTCGGCGCTCTACAACGGCTACGATCGCGGCAGCTATTGCTATACCTACGGTGGCGTCTGCGATCGTGGCAGCAACCGCGGCTTCCTGGATCCGCCCAACGAGGCGGTCATTGTCCCGGAGCCGGGTGCGATGCATGCATTGAATTCCGACAAGGTTGCATTCCTGGACGCACGCGTGACCTGGCTTTCTGCCGACGCACGCATGGAGGTCGCGGTCTGGGGCAAGAATCTGACCAATGTCGATGATTACATGGTCGCCGCGATTCCTCTCACCGATGTCAACGGCGCCACCGGCCAGATCTTCGCGAACCCCCGCACTTTCGGGTTGACGATGATCTACAACTTCGGCGTGCAGTAATTCGTGGACGGCACCACAACTCCCGGCACTGGCCGGGAGTTCTCCATGACGGATCCCAGCGGTCCGGTGGAGCACAGGCAGGAAGTGCAGGATCGCGAGCGGCCGCTGTCGGCGGGCGAGCGCGCGATTTTCTCCCATCTGTATCGCGATCACCACGAAGCGGTGCTGCACTTGTTGTACCTGCGGTTGAACAACGCGCAGGATGCGGCCGACCTCGCACAGGAGGCATTCCTGCGGTTGCTGCGTTATCGCCATTGCGACGAACGATCGCTGAAGTTCCTGCTGTTCCGGGTCGCGCTCAACCTGGCGGTATCTCATGGGCGGCTGTCGCGGGTGCGTTGCGATGTGTCGCTGGGGGACTGGGATGTTGCGGCCGATACGCCCGGTGTCGATGAGCAGTTGATTCGCGACCAGACCCTGACGCAAGTCTCGCGGGTGATTCAGGCCTTGCCGGAGCGTTGCCGGCACGCCTTCACGCTCAGCCGTATCGAGGGGTTGCGTCAACACGAGATCGCGAAGCGCTGCGGTATCTCCACGCGGATGGTCGAATACCACATCGCCCATGCCCAGGCGGCGATTCGCGAGCGAGTGGGGTGTTAGCGGGAGCGTAGGCGCGCGCTTGCGGCACGTAGTCGACTCAGGCACGCGGCGCGGAGCCGATACGGTTCCTTGGGACCGCACGAGCCAATGAATATCCGCATCGACACTGCTGGCCCGGGAATGTCGTAAATTGTCGGCCCCTGTCCCAGCTTGTTTCGTATGACGCACAGAACCGTTTTCATCACCGGCGCCGCCGCCGGGATTGGCAAGGCGATTGCCCAGCGCTTTGCACGTGAGGGCTGGCAGGTCGGTCTGTTCGACCGCGACCTGGCGGGAGTGCAGGCGCTGCAGCGCGAGCTGGGTGGCAATGCGCTGGCTGGCGCGCTGGACGTCACCGATCCTTTGCAATGGCAACAGGCGCTGTCGCAATTCCGCGATGCGACGGGCGGCCGGCTGGATCTGTTGGTGAACAATGCCGGCGTGCTCAGCTCGGGTGCTTTCGAGGAGATTCCGCTGGAAGCGCACCGACGCATGATCGACATCAATGTCACCGGTGTCATCAATGGTTGTCATGCGGCGTTTGCCGATCTCAAGTCGACGCCGAATGCCTGCGTGATCAATCTGGCATCCGCCTCCGCGATGTACGGTCAGCCGGGGCTGGTGACGTATGCCGCGAGCAAGTTCGCGGTACGCGGTCTGACCGAAGGTCTGCAGCTGGAATGGAAGCCCCACGGTATCCGCGTGATGTCGATCTGGCCGCTGTTCGTGAACACCACAATGGTCAGCGGGACGACCTTGTCGCTGAAGAGCGTGGCCAGTTTTGGCGTGCGGCTGACGCCGGAGGATGTCGCCGACACGGTCTGGCGCGCGGCACGGCATGAAGGCAGTCGCACGCACTGGATGGTTGGCCTGCAAAGCCACATCACCGAGCCGTTGGTGCGGTGGGCGCCAAGGCCGCTGTTGCGCTGGCTGATGGCGCGTTTGACGACCTGATTTTTCATTCTTGTCCGGGGGAGGGTGCATGAACGCACAACAATGGCGCTGGGTTCGTATCGTCGCGGTGTTTGACCTGCTTGCCACCGGCTCACTGGCGATTCCGGTGCTGTCCGATTACGTGCTGGCGTTTCTGCTGTCGGGTTTCGGCTTGGATGGCAAGGCTGCGGATTGGCTGCCGATCCCGCTGACGACGGCGGTGTTCTGCAATCTGATGGGGCTGATCGGCGTGCTGTGGAACGGCGCGCGTGTGATCAGCCCGGAGCCGTTGCTGGTGCGCATGGATCAGTTCGGGCGTCTGGCCGTGGCCGCGGCGCTCGCGTACTACCTGCTCTGTCGCGATGCGCCGGTGGTGCTGTGGCTGTTCGTGGCCAGCGAGCTGATCGGCAGTGCCGTTGCATGGCGCGCCTTGCGTCGCGCCTGAGGCCGGGCGACATGACTGCGCGCCATGCCGCGGAGCCCAACCGATCGCTGCCGATCACGGTGCTGTGGCTCGCGGTGGTCGGGATCGTGGCCTACTGGGTCTCGTACTTCGGTGGTGGCGAGGTACATGCCGCCGCCGATCTTTGCTATCACGTGTTCGAGCGCAATTTTCCGTTGCCCGACGGTTTCGTCGCCCTGTGTGCCGTACTGTGTGCCGAGGCCTTGCGCAGGCGCCGCGGAACGGCGGTGCTCTGGGGCCTGCTGACCGCCGGCGGATTCTTCTTCCTCGGCTGGATCGATATCGCCTACAACCTGTGGAACGGGATGTACGCGCAGCGTTCCGCAGCGATGCTGGTGGAGATCGTGATCAATCTGTTCTGCATCGGTTTTGCCGGCGGCTTCAGCGCCTGGTTGTGGCGCCATCGCCGACAGCTCGATCCCGCTGCCTGAAGCCGGCGGCGAGTCAGCCGCTCTTTTTCCTGCGCTTGGGTTGCAGCAGGGTGCCGGTGCACTTGGGCGAGCCGCAACGGCACTCCCACAGTTTTTTCAGGCGCGCGGTATGGCGTTCCTCGAGCACGATGCCGTAGTTGTAGGTGAGCTCTTCGCCACGGCGGATCTCCCGCAGGCTTTCGATCACCACGCGGTCCTTGGCCGGATCGCCGTCCTCGTTCTCGATCAGCAGGGCTTCGCAGTTGGGATCGCAGCTGTGGTTGATCCAGCGCGCGTCATTGCCGTTCTGGTTGCCATCGATCACATAGTGTTCATTGAGCGTGAACAGGAAGGTATGGCCGCTGTCGACGTCGCCTTCGTAATGCTCGTCGGCTTCGGCATGCGTCATGCGCTTGCCCTGGTATTCGATCAGTTCGACACCGGTGGTGATATTGCGGACGGCGAACACGCCGTTACCGTGGATGGGGGAACGGCGCAGGGCTATGGAGCGGGACATCGTCGATTTCACTGGAATGGGAGGCGCATTCTCCAGCAAGTCCGTGGCACTTGCATCCGGGTGCCCCGAACACCGGCGTTCAGCCGCCAGACAGGCCCGACCGCTACGGTGCAAGAGCCCTGAAACCGCTGTGGAGTCTTTATGCCTTACTCACTCAAATCCGGCACCCGTGGTGCGCTGATCGGTTTGCTGTGTACCGGCTTGGTTGCGTTGAGCAGCCCGGTGCGCGCCGAGATGATCGGCACCGAGTCTGCCATCCAGGCACAGTCGCGCAGCAGCGATCTGGCGATGGTGCAGACCTTCATGAGTCGCGACGCGGTGCGCGCCGAGCTCGAACGCTACGGTGTCACCGCCGACGCGGCGAGCGAGCGGGTTGCGGCACTCAGCGATACCGAGTTGCGTGCACTGGCCGGCAACATCGAGCAACAGCCGGCAGGCGCCGGTGTGGTTGCGGTGGTCGGTATCACCTTCCTGGTGCTGCTGATCCTCGAACTGGTCGGTGTGATCGATATCTTCAAGCGCATCTGAGTCGTCGCTTGTTGTCACGGCTGATCGCTTGCGGCGTGGCGCTGTGTCTGAGCGCCTGCGCCGCTGTGCCGACCTCGCGCACGCTGGCGGAGGTGGCGGCAATGGAGCTGACAGCCACGCCGTTTTTCCCGCAGGACGACTACCAGTGCGGGCCGGCAGCCCTGGCGACGGTGCTGGTGGCCGATGGCGTCATGGTGGCGCCCGAGGTGCTGGTGCCGCAGATCTACCTGCCGCAACGCCAGGGCAGTCTGCAGGCGGAGATCGTGGCCACGACACGCACCTATCAACGGGTGCCGCTGCGTCTGACACCGCAGCTGGACGCCATCGTCGCCGAGTTGCAGGCGCAGCGTCCGGTACTGGTGTTATTGAATCTGGGTGTGAGCTGGGCGCCGGTCTGGCATTACGCGGTGGTGATCGGCTTTGATCCTGAAGCGCAGCAACTGTTGCTGCGTTCCGGACGCGAACGGCGGCAAGCGATGACGCTACGGCGCTTCGATGCGGCATGGGCGCGCGCGGAGCGTTGGGCGATGGTGGTCAGTGAGGCCGACCGTATCCCGGCCAGTGCCAGCACGCCGTCGTGGATTGCGGCGCTGGCGCCGTTCGAATCGCTTGGCCATTTCGAGTTGGCGACACGCGGCTATCGGGCTGCCATCGAGCGTTGGCCACGGCAGGCCTTGCCGCAGCTAGCCTTGGGCAATGTCCACGCGGCGCAGCGGCAGTGGGTGCCGGCAGTGCAGGCCTACACCCGGTCGCTGGACCTGCAGCTTGATGGCATCGCGCTCAACAACCGCGCGCATGCGCTGGCGGAGCTGGGGTGCGCTGCGCATGCCGAAGCGGATCTGGCGCGGGCACTGGATCAACAGCCGGCGCCGGCCCTGAAATCGACCCTGGAGCGGACCTTGACTGAGGTGAAAGCGGAGCTTGCGGCGGGCGGCGGGCAACATTGTCCGGCGCCGGTGCTGGCGGCATTGTCGGGCGGTTGAGTTCGGCTCGTTGCCCTCTCCCTGCAAGCGGGGCGAGGGAGGAAACCGGTAGCACACACGCAAAGAGGTGCGTGGTGTCGGTGAATCCCTGCTTCCCGTTTCAGAACAGACCGCAGGACAATCCGGCCGCCAGCATCTGACCCAGCTCGCGACAGCGGGCGATGCCTTCCTCATGGACTTCGCCGCGGACCAGCACCGGCTCTGCGACCTTGTTCCAGCCATAGCCCAGTGCGATCCGTTCGAGTGCGGCGACGGCGCCGGTGCCGTCGTTGTCGCAGCTGACGAACATCGCCCAGGGCAGGCCGTTGAGTTTGCCCTGCGCCGGGTAATAGGTGCGATCGAGGAAATCCTTGACCGCGCCGGACAGGTAGCCGAAGTTTTCCGGGGTGCCGATCAGCAGGCCGTTGGCCCAGAGCAGATCGTCGAGGGTGGCGTCGAAGGCGCGCCGGTGGCGCAGCGTCACTTCCGCAGAGAACTCGCTGGCCCCTGCGCGCACCGCGGCGGCAAGTGCGTCGGTATTGCCGGACTGGCTGTGGTGGACGATCAGCAGGTGCTTCACGGGCGACGGTCGGGAAAGATCTGGCGCGAGCATAGCGCTCCGTTGCAAGGGAAGGGCATGCGAGAATGCCGGCCCGGTCAGATTCCCGTCCCGTCATCGATCATGGCAACCGTTCAGGCCAATGGCCTCACCCTGGAGTACGAGCGCTTTGGCCGCGACAGCGACGAGCCGCTGCTGCTGATCATGGGGCTGGGGTGTCAGTTGACGGCATGGCCCGAGCCGCTCTGCCGGCAACTCGCGGACGCGGGTTACCAGGTGATCCGTTTCGACAATCGCGACATCGGACTGTCGAGCAAGCTCGACCATCTGCCGAAGCCGCGGCTGATGCTGGCCGGTGCGGCGCAGACCATGGGCATGCCGATACGGGCCGCGTATTCGCTGGAGGACATGGCGCTGGATACCGTCGGGCTGATGGATGCGCTGGGGATCGCACGTGCGCATGTGGTCGGCCTGTCGATGGGCGGCATGATCGCGCAGGTGCTGGCGACACGGCACGCCGCGCGCCTGCGGTCGCTGACGTTGATCATGACCAGCAGCAGCAATCCGCGGCTGCCGGCACCCAGTCTGAAAGTGCGTCTGCGGATGGTGAAGCGCCCCGCGGCATTCGATCGCGAGTCGCTGGTCCGTCACGGCATGCAGACCTGGCGCATGATCGGCAGCCCCGGGTTTCCGCCCGATGCATCGGCCCTGCGAGAACGGATCGCGCTGGCGTTCGATCGCAGTCACCATCCGCGCGGCGTGGCGCGCCAGACTGCTGCGGTGCTGGCGGCGCGCAGCCGTGTGCCGCTACTGGCCAAGATCACCACACCGACACTGATCCTGCACGGCGAGCAGGATCCGCTGGTGCCGGTCGCGGCGGCGCATGAGCTGGCGCAGCACATCGCCGGTGCGCAGCTCGAAATCTTTCCGGGCATGGGGCACGACCTGCCGGCGGCACTGCTGCCGCGGTTTGCCGAGCGGATCATTGCTCACACACAGGGAGCGGTGGCGCGCAGCGCATGAGCGTCCTGACGGCCCGCCATCGCGTGGTACTGGCCGTGGGCTGCGGCCAGATGCTGGCATGGGCGTCCAGTTACTACCTGCTGGCGATCCTGGCGCAGCCGATGGCGCTTGGCCTGGGCGTGCCGCCGCTGGCGGTCTATGCCTCGTTCTCGGCGGCACTGTTGGTCGGTGCGGCTCTGGGGCCGGTGGTCGGCAGTTGGCTGGATCGGGAAGGGGGGCGCACGGTGCTGCTGGCGTCGAACGTGGCATTTGCCACCGGGCTGCTGGCGCTGGCGGCAGCGCAGGGGCCGTTGACGATGCTGCTGGGCTGGCTGCTGATCGGCGCGGCGATGCCGATGGGGCTCTATGACGCGGCGTTCTCGACCATGGTCAGCCTCTATCGCGGCGACGCGCGGCGCTCGATCGTCGCGGTGACGCTGATCGGAGGGTTCGCCAGTACCGTCGGCTGGCCGCTCAGCGCGGCGCTGGAAAGTCATTTCGGCTGGCGGTTGACCTGTGTGGCCTGGGCGCTGCTGCATCTGTCCGTCGGCCTGGCCTTGCATGGTGGCGTGATCCCACGTGTGCAGGCGCCGGCAGTGCCGGTGTTGCCGACAGCGGTTGCGATCGATACCGCTGCGCCGGCCGCACCCACCACCCGCGTGCTCTGGCTGCTGGCACTGGTCTTCGCCTGCAGCGGCTTCGTGTTCGCGGCGATGGCGACCCATCTGCCGCGGGTGCTGGTCGCGGCCGGTTGCGCACCGGCCGCGGCGGTTGCCGCCGCAGCGCTGGTCGGTGCCAGTCAGGTCGCAGGCCGTGTTGCGGAAGCCGGGTTTCTGAACCGTCTGCACCCGCTGGTATCGGCACGTCTGTCGCTGGCCTTGCATCCGGTCGGTGCAGCGCTGCTGGGCATCTTCGGCGCGCCGTTCGCCGCGGTGTTCGTGGTGCTGCACGGCATCGGCATCGGCCTGATGACCATCGTCAAAGGCACCTTGCCGCTGGCACTGTTCGGCGCTGCGGGCTTCGGTCGTCGCGCGGGCATTCTCGAAGCACCGGCCCGCGTCGCGCAGGCGCTGGCTCCCATCGTGTTCGGCCTCGGCCTGGACCGCTATGGCGTCCAGGTGTTGTGGCTGTCTGCCGGGCTGATCGTGACCGGCCTGCTTGCGGTCATGGTGGTCGCGGCGCAGACCAGAAGCGCCGGCACGTAGCGGCCGAAATGGCTGGCCCGGCGCCGGCGAATCCGAAGTTGCCGCCGCTCCGGAACTGCGCGAAATTGCGCGCTGTTTTGGGGTGGGGCGGCGGCCGGCGGCAGACGCGGCCTTGAGGGCTAACGGAGATCGGGAATGTCATATCGCTTTGCGGTCGGGGTGCTGCTGGCGGGGAGCTTGGGTCTGGGGATGGGCTTGCCGGCGATGGCGGCGCCCGTGTCGGTGCAGGCGCTGTATCAGCAGGTGCCGGCAGTCCCCGGCAGCGCGGCCGAAGCGCTGCGCGTGGTCACGGCAGATGGGGAAATCGGTGCTGCCAACTGGCTCAGGTTGCGGCAGCAATTGCAGCAGGCGCGTGAGCAACTGGAACTGCGGGCCAGCCAGGTGGCTGCCGATACGCAGTCATCGATGACCGACGGTGCGGGGATCGATGTCGCGCGGATGCAGAGCGATCCCGACTATGCGGAGCGCATGCAGCAGCAGATGGAGCGTGAGGCCGAACGGCTGCAGCGCTTGCCGCCGGCGCAGCAGATGGCGGAAGCGATGAAGATGCAGCAGCGGTTTCAGCAGCAGGCGCTGCAGGATGTTCGCAAGAAAGCGCAGGAGTCGCCTGCCGTCGAAGCCGCAACCACGGCTTTCCATCAGCGCATGACGGCGCTCGCGGCAGACACGCAGTTGCAGATGGGCTGGGCGGCACGCATCGACGCCATCAAGCAGCGCACCGAGCAGCAGCAGGATCAGTTACTGCGTACGGCAAGCCGGCGGCTGCGCTGCAGCGATGGCGAAGGTGGCTGCGCAACGGCGGCCGACGAAGCACACGACCGCACGCTGGCACGTGAAACCTGGCGCAACGTCACGCCCTTGTACGACCGGGCGCTGCAGGACATTGCGGTCGTGTCCGGTGAAATCTCTTCGCAGCGCGCATCAGTGGTACGGGAAGGGCATGCGCGGCTGTCCGCGACCGGTTACGGCACGGCTGCACACAGCGACAGCAGCGCGCAACTGATCGGCCAGTACCACGGCATGATGCTGAGCGAGATCGAAGCGCTGCTGCAGGTTTCGGAAGACGCCGCGCTCTGGGCTGCGGGGCGCCTGCAGCAGCGCACACTATTCGGTCACGCGCTCTAGCCAGTCCGTCTACGGCCTGGCGGCGAAGGCTTCGGTCAGGAAATCGTGCATGGCCGCAAACGCGCGGCTCGCGGTCTTCTCGTCGTACATCGCCTGGCCGGGCAGGTTGGCGTTGGGATCGGTGAACGAATGCACGGCGCCGCCGTAGCGGATCATCTGCCAGTCGGCCTGGGCAGCGCGCATCTCGGCGAGGAACGCGCTGACCTCCTTGGCGGGGACGTAAGGATCGGCATCGCCATGCAGCACCAGGATGCGGGTGCGGATCGGTTCGTTGTCCGCCGCGGCTTCCAGCGCGAGATTGCCGTGGAACGACACCACGGCGGCCAGGTCGTCGCCGGTGCGCGCCAGTTCGAGCACGGTGGCGCCGCCGAAGCAGAAGCCGATCGCGGCGACCTTGCCGGTATCGACCGGCAGCTTCGCCTGCTTGGCATGGATCAGCGCTTCCTGCTTGGCGCCGATGATGCGGTTGCGCAGCAGTTTGCGGTTGCCGTACAGGGTGCCAACCGCCTTGCCGGCGGCCGCCGCATCGGCGGGCTGCTTGCCGCTGCCGTACATGTCGGCAACGAACACCACGTAATCCTTGCCGGCAATCTCCTCGGCCTGCTTGCGATTGGCGGCGCTGGTGCCCATCCAGTTGGGCACCATCACCAGCAGCGGGCGCGCGGTCTTCACATTGGCGTCGTAATAGACGTAACCGCGATAAGGCTGGCCGTCGAGGGTGTAGTCGACGATCTTTTCGGCGGCGCTGGCGGTTCCGCTGGCCATCAGCGCCAAGGCGCCGGCAAGGCTCAGCAGGGAACGGGACAGACTCATTCGATTCTCCGTATGCGTTGGACTTCAGCGATCCGGCGCGGCGGGATCGACGCCGTCGGCAACGCGGATGCTGCATGAATACTCATCGACCACCACTTCGGCGGGCGGTGAGGGTGGCGGATTGCCATAAGGCTTGAGGTTTTCCTGGCCGCCGCGCGGCGTGTAGTTGCAGACCCAGACCTCGGCAGTCGGGCAGCGTGCTTGGGCACAGCCCATAACCTCGGTGGTTTCCCAGATCATCTGCAGGTACTGACCGCACTGGCGCCCGGCAGGCGCGTTGCAGGTGTGGGTGCGGTGATCGTAGAACGCCGCCTCCTCCGACCAGCGTCGCGCGACCTCGGTGGCGTTGCGGCGGAAGCCGGTGTAGGGCTGCTGCGCCCAGGCCTTGAAGATGTTTTCGCCGTACAGCTCGCGGCGACGCGGGTCCGGGTTGTAGCGCAGCGGACAATCCTGTGCGACCAGCTGTGCTGCCCAGCCCTGCGCCTGCTGCGCAGCCAGATCCGACCAGCGCAGCGGCGCTACCCCGACCGCACTGCGCAACGCGTTGTGAGTCTCGAGCATGCCGGTGAACGCGGCGGGTTCGCGATCGGCGGCGTGGGCTGGGGCAAGCACGCCGGTCGAGGTCCAGACAAGCAGTGCCGCGACGATGCGCAGCGCGCGGTGAACGGGATTGAACATGATGACTGGAACGATAGCGCAGGACGTGCGGCGGTGCAGCCACTGCGGGCGGCGACGGGCCCATGCTAAAGGATGCTTCCCGTCTGGAGAGCGTCGCATGAGCAGCAGTCGCAAGAAGAAACCCGTCGTTGCCGATACCGCTGCCGCAGCGGCGACCGCCATCCCGCATATCGCCGAAGCGCTGCTGGATGCGCATGTCGCGTTCGTGCTGGAGCGCCTGGAGGCCGATGCGCTGACGGTGTGGGTCGAGGAGCTGGTCGACTCCGGACTTGAACTGGCTGCAAAGCTGACGCTGGGCTCGGTGGTTGGTGCCGCGGCGATCAAGCGCACGGCGCGCAACTATGCGGTGGATCTGGACGTCGGCGGCGGCATTCCCGAGCTGGTGGGCGAGATCGCGGCGGTGCTGCATGCACATCCGGCGCATGCCAGCACGCGGCTGGAGCAACTGCTGCCGGAACAGCAGGTCCGCGCCATGCTCGATCAGGGGCTGGAACTGCGGGCCTTGCGCGAACGTGTGCTGCGCGGCGTGCTGGCGAGCCCGATCTACGAGGAATTCGTTTCGGACCTGCTGTATCACGGAATCCGCGACTATCTGGCGCAAGGGTCGGTGACCCGGGCGATTCCCGGCGCGCGCTCGGCGATGGCGATCGGCAAGGCGCTGATCAGCAAGGCGACGCCCGGGCTGGAGGCCTCGATCGAGGAAAGCCTGCGCAAGTACATCGGCCGCAGTGTCGGCGCACTGACGCGCAGCAGTGCCGATTTCCTCCTGGAGACCCTCGACGAGCAGACGCTGCGCGAGGCGGTGCTCGATGCCTGGGCGCAACTGCGCGGCATGAAGCTGAGCGTGCTGCGCGATGACCTCAGCAGCGAGGAGCTGCAGGGCGTTTTCGTGACCAGCTACGAGTACTGGAGAGTGCTGCGCAAGACGCCGTTCTACAGCGCGATGATCGATGCCGGCATCGATTGCTTCTTCGACAAGTACGGCAAGGCCACGTTGGCGACGCTGCTGGAGGACATCGGAATCACCCGCGAAATGATGATCGACGAAGCGATGCGTTACGCCCCGCCGGTGCTGCGTACATTGAAGCGGCGCAAGCTGCTGGAGCCGCTGCTGCGGCAGCAGCTTGCGCCGTTCTATCAATCCGCCGCGGTGAGCAGGATCCTGGGCTGAGGATTCGCCTCAGGGCTTGCCGATGAAGTCCATCTTGCCCAACTCGACCCCGTTGTGACGCAGGATGTTGTACGCGGTTGCGGTGTGAAAGTAGACATTGGGCAGCACGAACTGCAGCAGATAGTTCTGGCCGTTGAAGGTGATCGCGCCGGTGCGCATCGGCAGCACGATCTCGCGGGTTTCGCTGCCGTCGATCTGGGCGGCGGTGAAGCCGTTGAGATAGGCGATGGTCTTGTCGATGCGCGCGCCCAGCTCCGCGAAGCTGCTTTCGTTGTCCTCGTACTTCGGCGGCTCGACATTGGCAAGACGCGCGGCGCAGCCCTTGGCCATGTCGGTGGCGATCTGCACCTGCCGTGTCAGCGGAAACATGTCCGGATACAGGCGGAACCCGAGCAGCGCCACCGGTTCGATCTTGCGCGCTTCGGCGTGAGCCGCGCCCTTTTCAAGCAGTACGCGCAGATTGCCGAGATTGCGCACCAGCACCGGGATGGAAGCCTGATACATCGACAAGGTCATGGGGTGTCTCCGTTCATTGTTTGAGGGGTGCCTGGCGGCGGTGCGCCAGTGCCCAGTCGCGCAGCGCCGCGACAAACTTCGCCAATATTTCACGGGTTGCCGCATCGGTCAGCGTGCCGCTGCTGTCAAAGCGGTTCTGCGCGCCGCCGATCATCACCTCGGGGCGATTCATGAAACGCAGGTCGAGAAACACGCCGATCTGCCGCAGGTGGTACTGCGCACGCGCGGTGCCCAGGAGGCCGCCGCTGGCGCCGATGATGCCGGCGGCCTTGCCGGCGAACGGCTGATGGTCGAGACGCGAGAGCCAGTCGATCGCGTTCTTGAGTACGCCGGAGATCGAATAGTTGTATTCCGGGCTTGCAAACAGCACCGCATCGGCGCTGCGGATCTGCTGCTCCAGCCGCAGTACCGCCGGCGGAAAGGCCTGGTGGCGCTGATCGTCGTCGTACAGCGGCAGGTCACCGATCTCGGCGAACTCGAATTGCACGCCCTCGGGGGCCAGCGCCTGCGCAGCACGCAGCGCGGCGCTGTTGTACGAGCCGGCGCGCAGGCTGCCCGAGATGCCGAGGATGCGGACGGGATCACTCATCAGGGTCACTCCAGATTGGGGGGAAGAGGAGGGGGAAGGGCCGACATCATGACCGATCCACCCTGAGATGGCGCACCGGTCCGGGCCGCTGGCCGCAGTACTGCGCAGTGCGATAAGGTGCGGATACAAGCACGACAAAATGAACGCGCCAGCCACCGCTGAGTGCGTCGCTTCGGGGACGACAAATCATGGGCAGGGCAGCAGCAGGCGCAGCAATTGCGCTCGCGTGGGTGTTGCTGGCGGCGACATTGCCGGTGCAGGGGGCGATACATCGCTGCAAGGATGCCGACGGCACGCGCAGCTACTCGGATCGCGGTTGCGAGCGCAGGGTCGTGGCGCCGAAACGCGCTTCGCCAAAAGCGGTGCCCGGCGAGCCGGCCGTGACTGCGCTGGCACCGGCGGTACCGGCGACAGCGCCACCGGCCGCGCCACAACCGGAGGCGACTGCCGCAACACCCGGCGGCAGCGGGATGGTCGACGACACCGAGCGGGCCGTGGTCGCGCCGCAATGGCATCGTCGTGCGGTCAACACGGTGCAGTGGCCGCTGTTCTTTGGCGGCATGGGGCTGGTGCTGCTCGCCTGGCTGCTGCAGATCATCGTGGCCTTTCGCAGTGGCGCCATCGCTTGGGGAATGGCGCTGACCCTGTTGTCGCCGCTGAGCAGTCTGCTGTACCTGCTGTTGCGGCCACGACAAGCCTGGTTCGGGGCACTGCTGATGGCCGGTGGTACGGCGATGATGGCGGTGGCCTATGTTCCCTCGGTGCGGCTGATGGACGTGCGTGACAGTTACATCACTGCGCGCGGCACGCCGCGCATCGACGACCGGCGCCCGCGCGAGCAGCTGCGCGCCGGGGAGATCGTCTATCTGAAAACCGTGGTGGATTGGAACGACTGGTCTGTCGGCGGCAACCACGACGTGAACTGGCAATGGCTGACCGGCGAACAGCTGCGCAGCGCGCATCACGCCAAGATGCGTTTCGGCCAGCCGCCGCGAGTGCTGCTGGGAACGATGCCAGCGGCCGATCTGGGCATTGGCCGACACCGGGTGCAGCTCTATGTCGACGGCGAGCTGTTCGACGAGCGCAGTTTCGAGGTCGTGCCCTAGTGTTGACGGACCCTAGCCGAATACCACGACGGACTGCCGGCTCAGTGCGGCGAGGCGTCCGGCGGGATTCCACAGCTGCACGCTCTGGGCCAGGTAACCGTCGGCAGCGGCGGTGACTTCGGCGTCCATGCGCCAGAAGGCATCCGCAGCGAAGTGAGTGTCCAGATCCAGCAACTCCAGTGTCCAGGTGAGGGAGCTGGCGATCACCGGCTTCCTGAAGGTTGACAGGCCGGGACTGGGAATGGTGTCGGCCAGCGCAATCAGCTGTGTATCCGTTGCCGTCGTCGCTTCACGGAACCGTACATGGATCTTGGTGACGGCCTGCGCCGCGCCGGTGTACGGAAAGCCGCCTTCGCACCAACGGAACTGGAAGTGGCGGGTGAATGCCGGCGTGATTCCGGGGACGAAGGGCAGCTCGCGCTGCGGATCGTCCGCTCCCGGAGCGTCCGGGCGCCGTGGCTCGATCCGTAGCGTCGACTCGCGGCCGGCACCGAAGATCGCGACCACCAGACACAGCGTCTGATCGCCATCGTGCAGCCGGCATTCGGTGTGCACCGCGGATTTTCCGGTGCGCAGCACGCGACCCTGCAGGCGGATGCGACCGGCCGGGACCGGCGCCATGAAGGTGGTCTGTACCACGCGCAGCGGCAGGTCGGGGACCAGGGTGCGCAGGGCCTGCACGGCCAGTGCGGTCTGCAGGCCGCCGAAGATCGTGCGACCCTGCTGCCAGTCTTCTCCGACCTCCACCGACCAGCCATCCGCCTCCGGACGCAACTGTGCCAGCACTTCTGAAAACAGCATGGCGAAACTCCCGATCACAAGTGCGCGCGACCATACCCCAGACGCCGGTCCGGCGTCCGCAGGGAGTCGTGATTTCCGTTCAGGAACAGTTCATTCCGGAACCCTAATGTGAGGCATCACACGGACAGTCTTGTCCAGACTTCAGAGAGCCAACGATGAAACGGATCTTCCTGCTGCTGACAGCGACGCTGCTGGCCGGTGCTGCCGCGCCGACATTTGCGGCAGAGCGCGGTCAGGTTGCCGGCGCGTTTTTGGGTGGTGCCGCGGGCGCGGTGGTCGGTCACCAGTTGGGCGGTGACGAAGGTGCCGTCGTGGGCATGCTGCTGGGTGCGGCGACCGGCGCGGTGCTCGCCACCGACAGCCATGGCTATGATCGTCCGACGCACTACTACCCGCAGCCGCGCGTCGTTCATTACGCGCCGCCGCCGCGGGTGGTTCACTACTATCCGCCGGCACCGCGCGTGGTCTATCACACGCCGCCGCGTCATGTGGTCTATGAAAAGCCGCACCGCCACGGGCACGGGCACGATCATCGCTACGATCGTCGCGGCCATCAGGGACGTGACCGTCACCATCACGATCGCCGCGACTCCCGCCGACACTGATCGACGCAGCAGCGGTTCAAGCAGTCGCGGCATCCAGCGGATAGATACGGCAGCGTATCTATCCGCTTTGTGTTTGCGCGCTGTAAGCTTCGCCTCCGCTTGTACGAGTCACCGCGATGGACGAAGACCGCCTGATCGATCTGGAAACCAAACTGGCCTACCAGGAAGAGACTTTGCGGGTGCTCAATGACGTGGTCACGCGGCAGCAGTTGCAGCTGGAAAACCTGCAGCTGACCTGCCGGCAGATGATCGAGCGTCTGTCCAAGATGGGCGAAGGCGAGGGCGCTTTCAAAGGCAGCCTCGCCGACGAAGTGCCGCCGCACTACTGATTCCGTACTCCCCCCCCACTCCTGCCCGGCAGCGATTCATGCGTGCTGAGGTCCGCCATGCTCTATTCAAAAATCGTTGGTACCGGCAGTTATCTTCCCGAGCGCATCGTTACCAATCGCGAGCTGGAAGCGCGCATTGAAACCACGGACGAATGGATCGTTTCGCGTACCGGCATCGAAGCGCGGCACGTTGCTGCCGACGATGAACTGACCAGTGATCTGGCGCTGAAGGCCGCGCGCCAGGCCATGGATGCGGCCGGCGTCGGTCCCGAGGACATCGATCTGATCGTGGTGGCGACCACCACGCCTGACATGGTGTTTCCGTCCACGGCCTGCCTTCTGCAGGCCAAGCTGGGCATCAAGCGCGGCGCTGCGTTCGACGTGCAGGCGGTGTGTACCGGCTTCATCTATGCGGTGGCGACGGCAGATCGTTTCATCGCCAGCGGCCAGCACCGTTGTGCGCTCGTGGTCGGTGCGGAAGTGTTCTCGCGTCTGCTGGACTGGAACGATCGACGCACCTGTGTCCTGTTCGGCGATGGTGCCGGCGCGGTGGTGCTGAAGCAGTCGGAGCAGCCGGGCATTCTCTCCAGCCATCTGCATGCGGATGGCAGCTACGGACATATCCTGCGCGTCACCGGCGGCATTTCTGAAGGCAAGCTGCGCGGCAATCCGTTCCTGGAAATGGATGGTCAGGCCGTGTTCAAGCTCGCGGT
The DNA here is from genome assembly GCA_040391865.1 of Solimonas flava. Classification (GTDB taxonomy): domain Bacteria; phylum Pseudomonadota; class Gammaproteobacteria; order Nevskiales; family Nevskiaceae; genus Solimonas. Next base: position 21,732 of record JBEBWZ010000016.1, on the reverse strand, counting down.
GCGGGTGCTCGATGAATGTGCGCGCGAAGCGCTGGAGCACAACGGCTACACCGGTGCCGATCTCGACTGGTTCATTCCGCATCAGGCAAACATGCGCATCATCAACGCCATTGCCGAGCGCGTCGGCATGCCGCGCGAGCGCGTGGTGACCACGGTGGCGCGTCACGGTAATACCTCCGCGGCATCGGTGCCGCTGGCGCTGGACGCCGCGGTGCGTGACCAGCGGGTGCAGCCCGGGCAGCTGGTGATGTTGCAGGGCGTGGGCGGCGGCATGACCTGGGGCACGATCCTGCTGCGCTGGTAGCGCGGTGGCAACCTCACTCGTCGCGACGGAACGCCGAGTGTTCGTCGAGCATCGCACGCTCGCACGCCAGTGCTGCGCGCTCCTGCGCAAACCAGTCGCCGATGGCATCGTGAAATCCACGATGGGCAAACCAGTGCAGTGACACGCTGCACTCGGCATCAAAGCCGCGTGCGTGCTTGTGATCACCCTGCACCCCCGCGTCGAAGTGATGCAGACCTTCGCGCAGGCAGTAATCGATGCCCTGGTAGTAGCAAAGCTCGAAGTGCAGGGCGTCGTAATCGCGCTGTGCGCCCCAGTGGCGTCCGTACAGGGTCTGACCGTCGCGGAAAAAGAACGCCATCGCGACGATGTGTTCGTGGCGCCGTGCCAGGCAGAACAGCATCGCCTCGGGAAAGTTCTGCGCCCATTGCTGCAGGCAGGCCAGCGTCAGATACGGCGGTCGCCCGCGCATCCGATAGGTACTCGCGTACAGCTGATAGACCGTCTCCCATTCCGCCGCGGACAGCGCCCCACCGTGGCACCAGGTGATCGTGAAGTCCGCTTCCGTGATCAGGCGCCGTTCGCGGCGGATGTTCTTGCGCTTCTTCGCCGACAGTTGCGCGAGAAAGCCGTCGAAGTCCCCGAACCTGCGATCGTGCCAGACATAGCGCAGTTGCTCGCGGCGCAGCCAGCCATCAGCCTGCAGCAGGGCCGCCTCCGGCTCCAGCATGAACAGGATGTGTGCGCTGGAATCCCGATGTACCGTTGCCTGCTCCAGCATCCGCTGTGCCAGCGCGCGTTGCGCCGTCGCATCCCCAGCAAGCAATCGCGGGCCCGGTACCGGTGTGAACGGTACGCAGGACACCAGTTTCGGATAGTAGGGCAGGCCATGCTGGGCATAGGCATGCGCGAGACTGTGATCGAACACGAACTCGCCCCAGGAGTCGGTCTTGCGATAGCAGGGCAGGAAGTCATCGCCGACAGACAGGTGTGCCGCAGTCCAGCCATGTTCCGGGCCGGCACAGTCGCTGTCTTCCAAGGGCTTGCGGTAGCCCGCCAGCGTGAACAGCCGCCCGTCACTCATCGCGGCATCAATCGTCGATACTGCCGCGCAGACGTTTGACGTTGCCGCGGCGGGCTTTGCTGTCGAGACGTTTGAGTTTGGAGCTGCGGGTAGGGCGGGTCGGTTTGCGCACGCGCGGGACGATGGCCGCCTGCTTCACCAGGTCTGCCAGTCGCAGCAACGCGGCGTCGCGATTCTGTTCGAGGCTGCGGTGCTCCTGCGCCTTGATCACGACCACGCCTTCGCGCGTGGTGCGCTGATCGCTGTTGCGCAGCAAGCGCTCCTTGCAGGCGTCCGGCAGGGAAGAGGCCGGCACATCGAAGCGCAGGTGCACGGCGCTGGCAGTCTTGTGAATGTTCTGGCCGCCAGCGCCCTGTGCGCGGATCGGGTGGATCTCGATCTCGGTGAGCGGGATGGCCAGGGTGTTGGTGATTTGCAGCATCGGTGTCACTTTTGTCTGAAAGCCACGGTAGGCTACCCGACTCGTCGCCGCTGCGCGGCCAGGAACCGGGTCGTCCTGGCATGGGTCTACGGCAATAGCGCAACGGATCGGCAGGTTTTCATCGGAGAAGCGTCATGGCTGGGAGCTTGTTGGGCGGCAACGGCAATCTGCGGGTGAGTCCACGGGAATTTCCCGATCCGGCCTATGACGCGCCGCTCAGCGGTGCCCCGACTCGTTCGCTTGCGGTGCTGGCGGGCGGCTGTTTCTGGTGTGTCGAAGCGGTGTACCGCGAACTCGATGGCGTGCTGGAGGTGGTGTCCGGCTATTCCGGGGGCTCCGCCGAGACCGCGGACTACCGTTCGGTCTGTACCGGACGTACCGAGCATGCCGAGGTGATCCAGATCGTCTATGACGCATCGCGGGTGACGCTGGGTCGGCTGCTGAAGATCTTCTTCTCGGTGGCGCATGATCCGACACAACTCAATCGCCAGGGCAATGATGTCGGCACGCAATACCGCTCCGCGATCTTTTACCTCGATGAAGCGCAGAAGGCGCTGGCCGAGGCGTACATCAGGCAACTGGATGAAGCGGCGGTGTTCAGCCATCCGATCGTCACGCAACTGGAACCGCTGCAGGCGTTCTTCGTGGCGGAGGCCTATCACCAGAACTATGCCGACCTGCATCCGGGCGAGCCGTACATCGCGCATGTCGCGCTGCCCAAGGTCGAAAAGCTGCGCGCTTATTTCGGTGACCAGCTGAAGCGTTGAGCGAGGGACTAGTGCAGTCGTTCAATCACCAGGCGGTGATATTTCTGCGCAACGCGGAAATGGCTGGCATGCGCAGAGCGCATCACCGCTTCGGTGGCGGCGTCGGTTGCCGCCTTGACCAGCAGGAAGTGGCAGCCGTCCAGCGCGAGGCGATGCTGTAGATCGACATCTTTCCAGGAGGCGCCCGTTGCCGCCCAGAACGGTGCGGAGTCGAGGCCACGCTGGGCCGCAGCGGCAACCTCGCGATCGCTGAACAGGCGGCACTCTTCCGGTGGAAAGCCCTGCAGCAGCAGGGCCTCGCGCGCTGCTTGTGCGTCGGCAGCACCTGGAAACGCCACGAACACATGATGGACGGGATAGAAAACCCCCATATCCGAGCCGTTTTCATACAGCTCAGTGAGGCTGGAATTCGTTACATTGGCCATGTCACACCTCCATGCCGACGCGGGGCTCATCCAGGAGTGGCTGCAGGATTTCGACCATCCCTTGCGACGGCGGTTCCGCCGTCAGCGTTGTCGCAGTTTCTGCAGCAGTGCTCGGGCACAGATCTCGAATCGATCGAACCACCGGGCGGCCTTGACCGATTCCTCCGCCAGCAGACCGGCCCCGATCAGCACGATCAGCATGCCGGGCCCGGGGGCCGGCATCAGCAGCACGCCGAGGAATATCAGCGCGCCGCCGGTGATCAGCAGGACAGTGCGCAGCAGATGGCTACGGCGGCGCTGCTGCCGCCAATGGAAATAGCGTTCAAAGCGTGCGCCAGGTTGGCCGCTGCGAAGCTGGTCCCAACGCTGCTTCAAGGCATGGATCATCGTCCCAGTCTATTCGGCAAAAATGGGGGTGTCGCTTCAGCGGCGAGTCAGTTAGACGGGCTTAGCCTGCCTATCGGTGGCGTGCTCCACGCTGGATGCGATGCGTTTTCCGGGCGATGAATCTCCGGATGCTTGCTGGCGATTCGTGCAGCGGCGTGAGCACAGGACGGTTCACGGGAGCAGCGATATGGAAATCAGCAGGGTGGCGGCATGCCGGGGATTTGCGGGTTTGATGGTGTTGGCATTCGCGATGGGTTACGTCAGTGCCGCGCCGGAATCGGCGGTGGCGCATGAGGGGGTGGCCACGACGCTTGCTTTGGCGGGTTCGGAGTTGCGGGAAAGCGAGAGCGACAGGTCCGCGGAGTTGCCGGTCTGGCCGTTCCTGGTGAGTCGCGGCTCTGCTGCAGCGAGCACCGATAGCCGTATCACCCGCGCGGTGAAATCCGAGCTGTTGGCATCGCCGGAGTTGCAGACCTCATCGATTCTGGTCGAAACCCAGGATGCGCAGGTCACCTTGAGTGGAGCGGTTGCGTATGCCGGTCAGGCGCGCCATGCGGTCGAAGTCGCCAGCAGGGTTGCCGGCGTCAAACGCATCAACAGTCGCTTGGTGGTGAGCGAGGATGATGCTGCGCGCGAAATCGAAGCGATGTGGCGTCGCCTGTCGATCTGAGCAGGTCGTTGGTGCTCGACATGAAACGCCGTGTCGTGTCCCGCCGGTCTCCGCTGGATGAAGCCAGCGCCTAGGCGCGAGAGCCGCCAGCGTGGGTAACCGTCAGACGCGGGCACTGTCAGGGCTGACGGCCAGGATCTGTGCCCCGGTCACGATCATCCGCAACATCACCACCATCTCTTCGATTACCTCGCCATGCCGTTCGCGCGGCAGATCCATGGCAGTGCCGCCCAGCGTGAAGATCAGCCGGGTAATGGCTTTGGCCACCATCGCCGGTTCGTAGATGTCAGTGTTGTTGGCCTGTGCCAGGCGGACCAAATCCGCGCACAGCTCCTCTTCGAAAAAGCTCAGTTCACGTTCGACGGCCTGCTTGAACGCGTCCGAGCCGACAGTGCCTTCGCGCAACAGGATATGCAGCAGCTTTTCGTCCGCGCTGAGCTGTTCCATGAAGGTTTCGACAGAGGTGCGCACCACGCTGCGGTCGGGAGTGGCGCGACGGCGAGCTTCACCGACGATCTTGCGCAGCGAGCGCCCGGCCTGGTCGATCAGCGCTACCGCCAACTCGTCCATATCGCGGAAATGGCGATAGAAGCTGTTGGGCGCAATGCCGGCCTCACGGGCGACTTCACGCAGGCTTAACGTCGATACGCTACGTTTCGGCCCCACCAGCTTCACAGCGGCTGCAATCAGGTCCTCACGCGAGATCACGGCCTTGCGGCCGGGTGTCGCGCCGGAGGCGGGTTGCGACAGCTGTTCTGCCTGATTCAAGACGTCCGCCACTGAAAGTTGTCGATCATGCCGGGTACCCGGGCGATGGTAGCTGAGACAATAATATACAGTTGTATAGACAGATGTGCTTGCATCCGTATAATCATTGCTGAAACCGCCGTTCCGGACGGCGACCATGCTCGGAGTCCCTGTGCCATCTGCCCCTCACGCTGTCCGCCGTCCCGCCGCTACGCGCTCGCGTGGGCTGCGCCGGTTGCTGCAGCCGTTTGTGGCGGCGGAGGTCTTCGATTTCTGGGCACGCAGCATTCACCCGACACTGGCCTGGGACCGGATTCTGGCGCGCGTGGTCGAGCATCGCCGCGAATCGGCCGATGCGGTAACGCTGGTGTTGAAGCCCAACGGCAATTTCGCCGGGTTCCTTCCCGGGCAGCACGTCAATGTCAGTCTCGAGATCGATGGCGTGCGCGTTACCCGCGCCTACAGCCTGACCGATGTGCCGCGCGCCGATGGACTGCTGAGTCTGACGGTCAAGCGGATGACCGGCGGTCGTGTCAGTGGCGAACTGTGCGAGCGCACGCGCGTGGGTACGGTTCTGGAACTGGGGCCGGCATTCGGTGACATGACCTTGCCGCGCCAGTTGCAGGCGCCGCTGCTGCTGGCAGCGGCTGGTAGCGGCATCACCCCGCTGATGAGTCTGCTGCGTTCGCTGGCTGCGCAGGGCATGCCGGTCGCCACAACCTTGCTGTACTGGACGGCCCGTCGTGACGAGCGTTGCTTCGCGGCGGAGCTGGCAGCGCTGTCGGCGCGCTTTCCGCAGCTGCAGGTGCATTATCTGCTGACCCGCGAAGCGGCCAGCGGTGCTGACGAGAGTGAAGGCCGCGCGCACGCCGAACAGCTGGCGCACACGGTGCCGGATCTGGCGCAGCGCCGGGTCTACGCCTGCGGGCCTGCCGGTTTCGTCGAAACCCTGCGCGCGCTGACCGCGGATCGGGCGGCGCATTTCCAGGCCGAGGCCTTTACCTTGCCGGAACTGACGGCGGATGCCGGGGGCGCGGTGCGGGTCCATCTGGCACGCAGCGGACGCACCCTGGAACTGCCGCGCGGGCGTCCGCTATTGAGCAGCCTCGAAGAAAATGGCCTGCAGCCGGTGTATGGCTGCCGCATGGGCATCTGCAATACCTGCGCCTGCGGCAAGCTCGATGGCAGTTCGCAGAACCTTCGCACCGGCAGCCGCAGCGACGAGCCCGAGCAGGCGCTGAAGCTGTGCATCAGCGGTCCCTGCAGCGACATGACGCTGGACCTCTGATCCTTCTATTCACCATGTTCCTACGCTGATTCAGGAATTCTCGAATGACTGCTGTTCGTAGCCGTATGCTGTCTGCTGCCGAGCTCGATGGTTTTGGCGCCGAGCTCGATGCCTTGCGCGAGCGCATCGTGGCCGATCTGGGCGCGGAAGACGCGCGATACATCCGCAATGTCGTCAAGGCCGTGCGCTACACCGAGGTCATCGGTCGCGCGCTGCTGTTCATCGGCATTTTTCCGCCGGCCTTCATCCTCGGCAGCCTGCTGCTGGGCATCTCCAAGATCCTGGAGAACATGGAGCTGGGCCATAACGTCATCCACGGCCAGTACGACTGGATGCGCGATCCGCAGCTGCAGGGCAAGACCTACGAATGGGACATTGCCGGCACCGCGGATTCCTGGCGGCGTACCCACAATTTCAAGCACCACACCTATACCAACGTTCGCGGCATGGACGACGATATCGGCTATGGCCTGCTGCGGGTGTTCCCCGAGCAGCGCTGGAAACCCTACCGTTTGCTGCAGCCGCTGTACGCACTGCTGCTGGCGCTGTACTTCCAGTGGGGCGTGGCCGCGCAGGAGCTGGAAGTCGGTCTGGTGTTCAAGAAGCGCAAGACCTGGCGTGAGTTGTGGCAGGAATTCCGCCCGGTGGGGCGCAAGATGACCCGGCAACTGGTCAAGGACTACGGGATCTTCCCGCTGCTCGCCGGTCCGTTCTTCCTGCCGGTGCTGCTAGGCAATCTTGTCGCCAACGGCATCCGCAACCTCTGGACCTTCACCATCATCTTCTGCGGGCACTTTACGGCGAATGCCGAGCTGTTTCCCAAATCATCGGTCTTCAACGAAAGCCGCGGGCACTGGTATCTGCGGCAGCTGCGCGGTTCCTCGAACCTGAAGGGCGGGCGTTGGCTGTACATCATGTCGGGCCATCTGAGCCACCAGATCGAACATCACATGTTCCCGGACCTGCCGGCACGGCGTTATGCCCTGATCGCCCCCGAAGTTCAGGAAATCTGTGCCCGTTATGGCCAGCACTACAACACCGGTTCGCTGCCGCGGCAGTTCGGGCAGGTATTGGGGCGCATTTTCCGCCATGCCTTCCCGAGTCGGCCGCCGCCGCGCCAGGCTCTGGTCGGTGCCTGATAAAGCCACTTTTCCGGAATCGGCTAGGAAATAGACAAACGGCCCGCACTGGCGTAGGCTGGAATCCGCAGTCGCTTCAAGCAGTAAGTTATCAGCGTGATTTGTCACCGTCGCCTTACCGCGACAGAAATCCCGGATGCTTTCCTTGATCGTTTGCACCTTGCGGGCGGTATGCCCGTTTTAATGCTGTATTTTGAAAAAGGAATGTATCCATGAGCAATGTTTCCACCGGCACGGTGAAGTGGTTCAACGACGCCAAGGGCTTCGGCTTCATCACCCCGTCCGAAGGCGGCGAAGATCTCTTCGCTCACTTCAAGGAAATCCAGGGTTCGGGCTTCAAGAGCCTGACCGAAGGTCAGAAGGTTGAGTACAAGGCGGCGCGCGGCCCGAAGGGCATGCAGGCGACGCAGATTCGCCCTCTGTAAGAGCTGCAAGGCAGGACAAGAACCGCGGCCCTCGGGCCGCGGTTTTTTTTATGCCCGCTCATCCGCGCGTGTCAGTCTGAAACCCTGCGGGTGCGTGCGGGTCCATTGAATCCCGAGTGACGAGATCCCTATGCATATTTCCCTGTCGGTGCTGGACCTGGCGCCGGTTGCTGCCGGTAGCTCGGCGTCGGAAGCCGTACGGCGCACCGTCGAGCTGGCGCAACTGGCCGAGCGGCTGGGCTATGTGCGCTACTGGTTCGCCGAGCATCACAGCATGCCCAGCGTTGCCAGTTCGGCACCGGAAATCCTGATCGCGCACACTGCAGCGGCTACACAGCGCATCCGTGTCGGCTCGGGCGGGATCATGCTGCCGAACCATGCGCCGCTGCGGATGGCGGAGCTCTTTCATACGCTCGCCGCGCTGTATCCGGATCGCATCGACTTCGGTGTCGGCCGTGCGCCGGGTGCAGACCACAACGCGACACGGGCCTTGCGCGCTGCCGGCGGGGAGGGATTTTCGTCGCAGCTCTCGGAACTGCTGGCATTCTCGCGCGGTGGCTTTCCCGAGCGTCATCCGTATCACGGTGTGCACGCGCAGCCGGACGATGCGCCATTCCCGCCGATCTGGATTCTCGGTTCCAGCGGCGCCAGTGCGCGCATGGCCGGCGCGGCGGGCATGGGCTACAGCTTCGCCAGCCATTTCAGTCCCACACCCGCGGCGCCCGCGTTCGCCGCGTATCGCGAGCAGTTCCAGCCTTCACCGCAGTTTCCTCAGCCTCACGCGATTCTCGGCGCGGCGGTGGTCTGCGCCGAGACCGATGACGAGGCCGAGTATCTGGCGGCAACCATGGATCTGGCGTGGTTGCGCATTGGTCGCGGTGAGTTCCTGCCCTTGCCCAGCCCCGAGGAGGCACTGGCGTATCCGTACAGCGAGGCGGAGCGTGCCGCAGTGCGGCACTACCGGGCGTTGACTATCGTCGGCAATCCTTCGGTGGTGCGTGATCGGATCATGCAATCAGCCGAAGACAGCGGCGCGAACGAGGTGATGATCGTGTCGAATCTCTACAGCCATGCGGCACGGCTGCGCAGCTACGAATTGATCGCCGCCGCTTTCTCGTGAACGCGCGGTCGTTCAGCCGCCAGTCGGGTTTGCTGCCGCACCTTGCTGAACTTGCTTGGAACGCGCTCTTCTAAATTCAGCGATTCCGTCGATGCCGACGGGACGTATTCGTTGAGCCAATCAAGGAGAGTCCGATGATCAAGGAAGATGCGGCAAAGGTACTGAATGAGTTGATCGAAACGTCCGAGGACGGCAAGAAGGGCTTTGAGGCCGCTGCCGAGCGTGCGGAAGACACCAAGCTCAAGCTGCTGTTCAGTGAGCGTGCGCGTGAATGTGCGACTGCGGCAACGGAGTTGCAGCAATCGGTGCGTGAGCTGGGATTCACCGCCAAGGAAGGCGGCAGCATTTCGGGTGCGGCGCACCGCGGTTGGGTGGCGGTCAAGGCTGCAGTCAGTCACAGCGATCTGTCGGTACTCGAAGAGGTCGAGCGCGGGGAAGACTATGCCAAGGCGGTGTATGGCAAGGCGCTGAAGGATGATCTGCCGCCGCAGGTGAAAACCCTGGTCGAACGGCAGTATCAGGGCGTGATCCGCAATCACGATCGCGTTCGCGATTTGCGTAATCAGTATCGCAATGCCGCCTGACGGAGGCTGATTGCAGCGCGGCAGCACCGGTTATCGCATCTGCCATGACCGGTGTTGCTGTTGAATGCATGCAGTCGATGGATTCATGCCGTATTCATGCTTGTTCAGGCACTGTGCATGGCTCCTTTGTCTTGCCACAGGAGTGCCATGAACAAGCTAAAAAGCGTGAAGGCGATCGTTACCGGCGTGATCGGATCGAACGTGCGCGCTGCAGATGGCTGGCACTTTCTACGCACGGCTGTCGGTGAGTTTCGCGGCCTGCTGCAGATGCTCGACAAGGCGGTGATGGAGTTCGAAGGGCGTCTTGCCGACCTTGAAATCGAAGCGGCAGGCCAGGCAGGTGCCGAGAGTTCGAACAGCCAACCGGCCCGCAAGCGATCCGCCAGAACCAAGGGCAAGACCACTACGGCGATGCCGGAAAAGACGGGGCGCGGGAAGAGTGCGCGTAGCGCTACAGGTTCCCGCTAGAGCCTCAGAAAGATGAAATGACGTCAATGACCGACCTGACCCTGACCGAACATGATCTGCACGCGCTACGCGACTTTGCGGCAGATCGGCAGTATTTCGATGTGCCGCTGGCAACCCTGGCGCGCTTGCAGAGGCTGGGCCTGTTGATGCACGGCTGGGGTGGAACCTTCGTGGTCACCGAGGTGGGTCGTGATCTGTTGCGGGAGTGCGCCGCGTAGTCACCTGCGGCGCACCCGCCGGCCTCAGTGGCGGTAGCCTTTCACGCGCACCTTGAAGCTCGGCGCGGGGCCGGGCGTTGGCGCGGTCTTGGTCTTCAGCACGTAGTCGGGCGATTCCAGTTCCAGGTCCAGCTTGTAGAACAGGCGTGCCATCGACAGCGCGATCTGGATTTCCGCGAGGCTCTTGCCGAGACAGGTATGCGGGCCGCGACCGTAAGGCGAGTAGGCGCCGGATTGCAGATGCTCGGCGCGGGGCTTCTGGTAGCGATCGATGTCGAATTTTTCCGGCTCCGGAAAATATTCGTGCATGAAGTGCGGTACCGAGGTGCCGATGTAGATCATCTCGCCTTCATGGATCTGATGGCCCTCGAACACGAAGTCCTTGGTCGCGGTGCGCATCTGCGCAACGGCGATCGGATACAGGCGCATGGTTTCCATGATCGCACCCTGTAGCGAGGGCAGCCGCTTCAGCAGGTCCTCTTCCTCGATGGTGCCGTTGGCGAACAGTGCATCGACTTCCTTCAACACCCGCGCCTTGACTTCGGGATGCTTCAGCACTGCGTAGGTGATGGCGGCGGTGGTATTGGCAACGGTATCGAGCCCGGCAACATAAGGACCGGTCAGCGTCACGATCAGGTCGGATGCCGGCATCACGTCCGGCTGTTCGACATGCGCTGCATAGATGTCGTCGATCAGGTTGCGGTTCTCGGCCGGAATCTTGCCGTAGCGGGCCTTGGCCTGCTCGATCATCTTGTAGCCCAGTTCGAACACGCGGGCCTTGGCCTTCTTGTAGACCGGGCGCTTCAGCAGGATCTTCGGGCGCTGGCGCGTCACCAGCACGTTGAGGATATGCAGGATCGTGGTGCGGATAGCGGCCACATACTCCAACGGCGCGGCACCGGTGAGAATGGTGCCGAGCTGATCGACCACCATGAACTGCATCGCGGGGAGGACCGATACCTCCTGCCCGACCGGCCAATCACGCTTCAGTGCGCCGTCGGTAATCGTGACCAGTTCGTTGTAGCGACCCTTGATCGATTCCTTGGAGTAGCCGTTGCGCATGATGTCGCGCAGCTGCTTGTGCGTCTCGCCGTCGGAGCCGGTCAGGATGCGGGTTGCACCGTACTCGTCCACCAGTCCCTGCCAGAATTCCTTGGAGCGCAGGCACTCCTTGCCTTCTCGTGTACCGAGGAAGTTGGCGGCTTCGACGCCGGCAATGGTCACGTACTTCTCGCCGAGGATCTTGAGCCGGAACACCGGGCCGTGCTTGCGATAGCTGTCGAGGAAGAACTTGGCCGGGTCCTTGGCCAGGCCGAGCACGCTGCCCAACAGCGGCAATCCAGGCAGATGCGGGGTTTTTTTCGATGCAACGGTTGCGGTGGCGACGGTCACGATGGTTCCCCATGAAGGCGCCAGGCGGCCGTCAGCGCAACGGCAGCCACCGCGCGGGTGGATATTGAGAACGTTTTATCAAAATACCCCGGGCGGAAATTACCCCACTTGGATGAGGCCGCCCTGGAAGGGCATCGGCGCAGGTGGTCTCAGCTGTGGTCGGCGACGGTGAGGCGGTCGCGGCCCTCGTTCTTGGCCCGGTACAGGCACAGGTCGGCGGCATGGTAGGCCTCGTAAAGTGGATGGGCGGGCCCCACCGCGACACCGCCACCCGAACAGGTCACCACGCCGCAGGGATTGCCGCGATGTTCGATCTGCAATTCGCGGATCTGTTGCAGCAATTCATTGACACGGCGGGTACCGTCCGTGAGATCGCAATCGAACAGCACCAACGCAAATTCCTCGCCGCCCAGGCGCGCCGCCAGATCCAGGGGCCGGCGTGCGAATTGCGCCAGCACCATCCCGAATTCCACCAGCACGCCATCGCCGTAGGCGTGGCCGTAGGTATCGTTGACGCGCTTGAAGTGATCGAGATCCAGCAGCACGAAGAACAGCTTGCGCCGGTGCCCGCGGTAGACCGCGCGGCTGGCCGTCTCATAGTGCTCTTCGAAGGCGCGCCGATTCGGCAGGCCGGTCAGCGGATCGCGATAGGCCATCAGTTCCAGCAGCAGCTTCGCGGCCCACTGGCGGCGCGCGCTGAGGGCCGTCCAGGCAGAGCTGAGCAGTGCGATGCTCAACAGCAGAATTTCGAGAATCCACTCCTGGCGGTTGCGAAATCCCAGGGCGTCTCCCTGCAGATGATGCGAGCCGGCCAGAATCAGGAAATATCCCAGCAGCAGGATCAGACTGCGGCTGAGTCGCAATCGGGCCAGGGTGATCACCGCCACCGGGATCGTCGTCACCAGATACGGTTCCACGATCATGCCGAAGCTGCCGGCGCGGTAGCGGATCGCTTCAAAGCAGGCGATCAGGAGCAGGAATGCCGCGAGCAGCAGCCATTCCGCAAAACTGCTGCGACTGTAGCGCAGTTGTACCCAGGTGGTGAGCGAGAACGTCAGCGGCACGATGCCGAGCTGCACCGATAGCAGTAGCGGTAACAGCCCCGCAGGGGGATGCATGAAAAACAGCTGCCACAGCGGCGTGACCGCACAGGCGAGCAGTGGCAGCAGGGTCAGCCCGATGCGCGCGATGCGGCTGGATTGACGCACATCCTGGTGATACTCGTCTTCCAGCAGGCCGGGAAAGCGCGAGGTACGGAGCTTTGCATTGGCGATCCCGTTGAGACTGCGGACCTGCTCGGTGGAAAGCTCGCGCGCACGACTCAGGGTGCCGCTCAGTGGGCCGGCATTAACCAGGACAGCTGCCTCGTTGGGCATACGGCTTCCCCCGACCCCCGTCGAAGCCGGACACGGACCGCCACCGACGCGCTGTCGCGGTGGCCCACCCCGGGTGTTGTCATCGCAGGCTTGCAGCAGGTCCGGACCAGCGGTCTGGAATAGACAAGCAATGTTTCCAAATCCGGCGCGGATGACGGCACGCTGATTGTGATTCTAGCCTTGTTTCGGCACTTCCATGAGTATCAGATCGGATTTGATATTTTTTGTTACATGCAAAGCCGCAAGCCGCAAGCCGCGCTGCGGTGACAGACGTTCCTGAGTGAGGGTTGTAAGATCGGGGACCTTGGCTGCGGCCGCAGATTCTGGATCCGCGAAGGTGACGACATGAATAAGGCAGCGTGGGTAGGGCTGGTCGTGGGCTTGCTTGTGATCAGCGGGCTGGTGTTGTATCTGCGCTACAACCAGCAGCACGCTGAACCGTCGACGACGCAGGTACAGAGCGAAGCCTCGACGCCGATGGAGCCTGAAGCGGGGCCGGATACTGCGCAGAGCCGATATCCGGTTGATACGCGTGGCGGCGATCAGCCCATGCCTGCGCTGGACGACAGCGATGCGGAACTGCAAGGGAAGCTGCAGGAAGTATTCGGGGAAACGGCGCTCGCGCGGTTTCTGATCCCGAAGAAGATCGTGCAAAGCCTCGTGGTGACGATCAACAGTCTGGATCGCGACCCGGTACCGCTGCGCCTGCGCGCGATCCGCGCGACGGAAGGCCGTCCAATGGTCGACGGTGATGGCGAGACACTCACGCTGAGTGCCGGCAACGCGGCGCGTTACCAGCCGATGATCACGGCGTTGCAGGCGGTCGATGCCGCTGCGATTGCCGAGCTGTATCTGCACTACTACCCGCTGTTCCAGCAGGCGTATCGAGTCATGGGCTATCCGGATGCGCATTTCAACGACCGTCTGGTTGGCATCATCGATCACCTGCTGGCAACGCCACGGCCGCAGGAGCCGCTACGACTGGTGCAGGAGAAAGGGCTGTATCAGTTTGCCGATCCGGACATCGAAGACCTGTCCTCCGGCCAGAAGGCCATGATCCGTCTCGGCACCGCGCATGCGGCAGTGGTGAAGGAAAAATTGCGCCAGATTCGCGCGGCAGTGGTGAATGCGGCAGGCGGCGATTGAGGTTGTTGTGTCTGTGACCGCACACAGCTCGCGTTGTTATCGGTGCGGTTTACGACAATGAGAACACGGACACGCTCGACGCCGACGGATAGGCGGATACTGTATGCGGCGCAGTTCGTCGCCTGAATGCGGTCGTTGCTGCAGGAGTGAAATCACCATGAAACACGGGATCAAGATTGCTGCATTCTCGCTGTTGGCGCTGGCCCTGACCGCCTGCGCGACGGTGACGCCCTACCAGCCGGTCAAGAGTGGTTACGGCTACTCGGAACAGCGTCTGGAAGCGGATCGTTACCGCGTGCGTTTTGCCGGCAGCACGGCCACACCGCGGCAGACCGTGGACAGCTACGTGCTGTATCGCGCAGCGGAGCTGACCCTGGAAAACGGCAAGGACTATTTCATCCTGATGGGTCAGAACACCGAAGCCTCGGCAGGCGGCGGACCCGGTGTCAGTCTGGGGCTGGGCGGCTTTGGCATCGGTGGCTCCGGTGGCCTGGGCGTGGGCGTTGGTGTCGGCACGGGCGGACAGTCCAAGACCGAGTATCAGACGTCCGCCGAGATCGTCATGTATTCGGGAACCAAGCCGGCGGACAATCCGCAGGCCTTCGATGCGCGCGAAATCAAGACCAATCTGGAATCGCTGGTGCAGCGCCCCGCTGCGCGTTGACGCGCCGTGACCGTGTAGAGCGGATCTGTCTGGCCGCTGGCTGCTGACAGCCGGAGATCGGGAGGCCGCTTGCGATAGCGGTCCGTTCCCTTATCGCGATTGCCATGGCGTTAGCCGACCCTAAGGTAAATTGCGGCTCAGCATCGCGATCAGTCTTTGCTTGCTCGGGATCACCCAGTTCTGTTTGAGTACGGGCGACAGCAGGCCCGCATCTTCCAGTTCGTCGCACAGGTGCATCTGATGCGCGAGGTCGAACAGATCGAGCTGCTCGGTAAACAGGCCATCGTCGCCCACGGTAATGAATGACACGCCCGGCGTCTGGTAATGGCTGCCGTCGGCGCGCTGGCCGGGGCCGCGGTTCCACCAGTGCGTGATGAGGTGATTGCCGTGCGTGGTGTAACGCTCGATCGGAAAGCTCCAGCCTTCCCAACCCACACGCATGTCGCGGCCATAGTGCGTTTCGCGGATCTCTTCGCGACTGGTGGCGTGAACACGCAGCGTGCCGCCGTACTCGCACAGGTAGTGGCAGTCCGGCGCATAGAACTCATCGGCCAGCCATGACCATTCATTGCGCCGCGCAGCTTCGACGAATGCCGCTTGCATCGCGGCGGCACGTGCGGCCACCTGTTCCGGGGTTTGCGTCATGCCGATCTCCTCGCTTCGCTTTGCCGTGGGATGGCGCATGGTCGGCAGCGACACCGGGCCGCGCCTCGTCCATATGCGGGACCGGTTGTCTGGGCAACGGTGCAATGTGCTAGCGTTACCGTCGCTGTCAGAGACTTAAATAAACCGCTGGGGGAGATCACCGATGAAGTCGTACTTTCTTGCCGTTGCCCTGGGCCTGTGCAGCTTGCCCGCGTTGGCCGACAACCATGCCGCCAAGCCTTGCGAGGAGCTGAAAAGCGAGATTGCGGCAAAGATCGATGCCAAGGGCGTGCCGGCGTACACCCTGGATATCGTCGCCAATGCCGAAGTCCCGGAAGACCGCAAGGTGGTGGGCAGTTGCGAGGGTGGCACCAGGAAGATCGTCTACAAGCGCGGCTGATCCGGCTCCGGCTCGCGGTCGTCGCGCCGCACCATCCGCGGTGCCGCGCGCTTACTTCGATGCTTCGAGTTCTTCCAGTGCCTCGCGCGCGTAGACCGCCAGCCGCTGCAGATGTGGCAGCGTATCGCGACAGCCGATGAACCCGAAGTTCAGCGTATCGAGATAACTGACCACGGTAATATTGAGCCCGTAGCCTTGGAACGGGATCGACAGCGGGTAATACGCATCGAGGCGATAACCGCGGAAATAGAGCTGTTGCCGTGGTCCCGGCACGTTTGAGATCACCAGATTGAAAGCCGGGCGCACGCGTCCCGCAGCGCCGGGAATCTGCGTCATCACCATCGGCGCCATCAGCAGTGCGCTGTACTGCATGATGCCGTTCTTGGTCATGCCTGAAAGCTGTGCCTTGGCGGCGCGCGTCGATGCGATGATCGCCTGAAAGCGCTGCAGTGGGTCCTCGATGTCGGTGGCCAGCGTCGCCAGGATCGCGCCGACCGCATTGCCGCCACCGGGATCATCTTTCGGGCGGATATTCACCGGCAGCATCGCGGTCAGCGGTTCCTCCGGTAGCGCGTCCTGTTCCTGCAGCAATCGCCGCAGGCTGCCGGCGCACAGCGCCAGCACCACATCGTTGAGCGTGCCGGCATGGGTCTTCGCGACCTGCTTCAGTCGATCGACCGGAAATTGCTGCGTGGCAAAGCGCCGATTGCGGCTGATCTTCTGATTCAGCACCGATTTCGGCGCTTGCATCGGCGCCACCAGGGCCTGCGCCTGTGCGGTCGCCGGGCGCACGGTGTTGAGCAGTGCGCGCGAGATCATGCGTGTCGCGCTCAACTGTTCGCGCGCGCTCCCGAGCAGCGTCAACAGCGTCGGTGCCGGCGCCCCCTTGTTGCCGCCTGCGGCGCGGCTGGCCGGTGCGCGGGCATGGAAGATCGGCGTGTCGCGTTCATCGGGGTCGCTGGACAGGCATTGCGACATCAGTTTCATGCCGGTATAGCCATCCACCAGTGCGTGATGCACCTTGAAGTAGATCGCGATGCGTCCCCCTTCGAGTCCTTCGATGAAATGCACCTCCCATGGCGGACGATGGAAATCGATGCCGTGGCTGTGCAGACGCGACACCAGAATGCCCAGCTCGCGTTCGTCGCCCGGTGCCGGCAGCGCGGAACGGCGCACGTGGTAGTCGACATCGAAGTCCGTATCCTCAACCCAACCCTGCAGTGGGCTGGCCAGGAGTTGCGGATGCCGCAGCTTCAGGTTCCACGGCGGATACAGCGCGGTGTCGCTGCGCACTTCGTCCATCAGCTGGCGCAGGAAGTCCGGTGCCGCATTGGCCGGTGGCGAAAACGACATCAGCGAACCGATATGCATCATCGACTCGCGCGTCTCTGCGGCCAGGAACGTCCAGTCCAGCGGATTCAGGCGTTTGGCGGCGCTCATGTGGTGTTTCTCCCCGTAGGCGATCCGTTCCCGGCGGCTGGTGCCGCCATGGAGTGAACGGAGGATGACGCTGGATGGTATGCCTCTGCGGCGTTCCTGTCGCACCCACCACATTTGCGATGCACATGCCAGATTGGCAGTGCTGCCTGTGCGCGTTATCGTCGCGCCCCATCGTGGTTTTCTCCAGCCGATTCCAGCATGACTGCCAGCGCCCATCGCATTGCCCTGTCCATCACCCAGACCATCGCCGCCGAGATCGCCGCGCAGCCGCGCCAGGTCCAGGCCGCCATCGGCCTGCTCGACGAGGGCGCGACGGTTCCGTTCATCGCGCGCTATCGCAAGGAGGTCACCGACGGTCTCGATGACACGCAGTTGCGCAAGCTTGAGGAGCGTCTCGGTTATCTGCGTGAGCTGGAGGATCGGCGCGGCGCGGTGCTGGAGTCGATCCGCGGCCAGAACAAGCTCAGCGACGAGCTGGAAAGCAAGATCAACAACGCGGTGACCAAGGCGGAGCTGGAAGACCTGTACCTGCCGTACAAGCCCAAACGCCGCACCCGAGGCGAGATCGCACGCGAAAAGGGGCTGGAGCCGCTGGCGGAAATGCTGCTCACCGATCGCAGCCTGGTGCCGACGGAAGCGGCCGCGGCATTCATCACCGAACAGGTCGCTGATACCAAGGCCGCGCTCGAAGGCGCGCGTGACATCCTGATGGAACGCTTTGCCGAGAACGCGGATCTGCTCGGCCGGCTGCGCACCTACATGCGCGAGCATGGCGTGCTGCGTTCGCGCGTGGCGGATGGCAAGCAGGAATCCGGTGCCAAGTTCTCCGACTACTTCGATCACAGCGAGCGCTGGAGTGCCGTGGCCGGACACCGCGCGCTGGCGATGATGCGCGGTCGAAACGAAGACGTGCTGATGCTGGAACTGGAAGTCGATGCCGCCGATCCGGCGCCGTACAAGCCGGTCGAGCGGCTGATCGCCAGCACCTACGAGGTGCGCGCCGATGCGGGCGCCTGCGACGCCTGGCTGATGGACGTCGCACGCTGGTCATGGCGCGTGAAGCTGTCGCTGAACCTCTCGGTGGACCTGATGATGGAACTGCGTCAGCGCGCCGAGGAAGAAGCGATCCAGGTGTTTGCGCGCAATCTCAAGGATCTGCTGCTGGCCGCGCCGGCAGGCTCGCGTGCCACGCTGGGACTGGACCCCGGCATCCGCACCGGCGTGAAACTCGCGGTGGTGGATGGCACCGGCAAGCTGCTCGATACCGCCACCGTCTATCCGTTCCAGCCGCGCAACGACGTGCGCGGAGCGCAGGCGGAAATCGCCAGGTTGGCCACCCAGCATGGCGTGGAACTGATCGCCATCGGCAACGGTACCGGCAGCCGCGAGACCGAAGCGCTGGTCGCCGAGTTGCTGCCCAAGCTATCCGAGCCGCGGCCGCTGAAAGTCATCGTCAGCGAAGCCGGCGCCTCGGTGTACTCGGCTTCGGAGGCGGCGGCCAATGAATTCCCCAATCTCGACGTCTCCTTGCGCGGCGCGGTATCGATTGCACGGCGCCTGCAGGATCCGCTGGCCGAACTGGTCAAGATCGACCCCAAATCGATCGGCGTCGGGCAGTACCAGCACGATGTCGATCAGTATCGTCTCGCCAAGGCGCTGGACGCGGTGGTCGAAGACGCCGTGAACGCGGTCGGCGTCGATCTCAATACCGCATCGGCATCACTGCTGGCGCGCGTGTCCGGCCTCGGCAGCTCGCTGGCGGAAGCGATCATTGCGCACCGCGATCGGAGCGGTGCCTTCCGCACCCGCAAGCAGCTGCTCGAGGTCTCGCGCCTCGGTCCCAAGACCTTTGAACAATGCGCCGGCTTCCTGCGCATCACCAACGGCGACGAGCCGCTCGATGCTTCCTCGGTACATCCCGAGGCCTACGGTCTGGCGCAGCGCATCGTCAAAGCCTGTGGCCGCGACGTACGCACCCTGATGAGCGACAGCAGCGCGCTGAAGCAGCTCGATCCGCGCCAGTTCGTCGACCAGCAGTTCGGCCTGCCGACCGTGCGCGACCTGCTCGCGGAACTGGAAAAGCCGGGCCGCGACCCGCGTCCGGAATTCCGTACCGCGACGTTTGCCGACGGCATCAATGAAGTGGCCGATCTCAAGCCCGGCATGATGCTCGAAGGCACCGTCACCAACGTGGCCGCGTTCGGTGCGTTTGTCGATATCGGCGTCCACCAGGATGGCCTCGTGCACGTCTCGCAACTGGCCGATCGCTTCGTGAAGAATCCGCACGATGTGGTCAAGGCCGGCGATATCGTCAAGGTGCGAGTGGTCGACGTCGATCTGAAGCGCCAGCGCATCGCCCTCAGCATGCGCAAGGACGATGGCAATGCGCGTGCGCTGACGGCCGCACCGGGCGCCGACAATCGTCGCCCCGATCGCCGCGATACGCGGCCACCCAAGAACGCACCCGCGCCGCAGGGCGCACTCGGTGCCGCGCTGATGGAAGCGCTGCGGAAGAAATAGGGCACCCACTTACAGGTACCGGTCATCTTGAGCGCAGAG
Organism: Solimonas flava; assembly: GCA_040391865.1. Taxonomy (GTDB): domain Bacteria; phylum Pseudomonadota; class Gammaproteobacteria; order Nevskiales; family Nevskiaceae; genus Solimonas. Next base: position 2,084 of record JBEBWZ010000016.1, on the reverse strand, counting down.
AAGCCTCTGCTTTCTGACCGTAGCTGCGCTTCGAGAGTAAATCCTTCGCTGCACTCGCCATGAACTGACCTCGAAAAGTCCCCTCGCCCCGCTTGCGGGGAGAGGGTTAGGGTGAGGGGGCGCCGCAGGCGCAGGCAGCTACCGCCGCCCCTCATCCGCCCTGCGGGCACCTTCTCCCCGCACGCGGGGAGAAGGAACCACGCGCCTCGGAGCAAAACAGTTCATGGGGCCGGGGCAGGTACACAACTCGGAATGACGGGTGCGGCTCCATCCGCTCTAGAATATTCCCCGCAAGGGGCAAGGAATATCGAATGCGCGTGTGGCGAAATTTGGCGGATCTGTTCCGCCAGTCGGGTGAACTCAAGGCGGGGCAAGGCCGGATCAGCGGCATCATCGCCTTCTCGCTGGCGCTGATGTGCCTGCTGGGTGTCATCGCCTTTCACTTTCCGGAATATCTGACCACGCCGGAGCTGCGCAAGAAATATTCGGTCGACACACTGCGCTGGTTGATGCTCGGTGGCCTGGTGATTTCCGGCGGTCTGTCGCTCGCCAACATCATGCTCGGGCGCATGCGCTGGCTCAGCGCCGCGGCATTTGCAGTCGTGGTGCTGACGATCGCACTTGGCGGCAATCGCGTGCCGGTCGGCGAGTTTCCCACCGGCACACCCTACATCGGCATGGACTGGCTGATCCTCGATCTGCTCGGTTCGACCCTGATCTTCGTCTTCATCGAGAAACTGTTTCCGCTGTACAGGAATCAGCCGCTGTTCCGCCCCGAATGGCAGACCGATTTCACCCATTTCGTGGTCAATCATCTGCTGGTGGGGCTGGTCCTGCTGATCGTCAATTTCCTGATCCACCGTTTTTTCGGCTGGGCGATTTACCCGCCGCTGCAGCAGGCCGTGCAGGCGATGCCGCTGGTGCTGGAAGCCTTTCTGGTCCTGCTGGTGGCCGACCTGATCCAGTACTGGACCCACCGCGCCTATCACCAGGTGCCCTACCTGTGGCGCTACCACGCCGTGCACCACAGCACCAAGACGCTGGACTGGATGGCGGGTTCGCGTCTGCATGTGCTGGAAGTGATCGTTACGCGGGTGTCGATCCTGGGGCCGCTGTACGTGCTGGGTTTCTCCAAGGAAGCGATGGACGTCTACATCATCGTCGTCGGTTTCCAGGCGGTGTTCATTCACTCCAACGTCAGCCTACCGTGGGGGCCGCTGAAGCACATCATCGTGACGCCGGATTTCCATCACTGGCATCACAGCTCCGATCGCGAAGCGCTGGACCGCAACTACGCCGCGCACTTCTCCTTCCTCGATCGCATCTTCGGCACCGTGGCCAAGGCCGATCGTCGTTTCCCGGAGAAGTACGGGGTGCTGGGAGACTACATGCCGAAAGGTTTCGTGAAGCAGCAACTGTTTCCGTTCACCCACAAGGGCGAGTGAGCCGGAGCGGCGGAGCCATCGGGCGCTGCAAACGCGGCTACCGTCGCGCCGTCGTATCCATGTGCAGCACCAGCGCATCGCCGGCATCGGCGACGGTCAGCGGCAGCAGCGCGGCAACGGCGGACGCCATCGATGCGCTGTCGCCAACGCGGAAGTTGCCGCTCATGCGCAGGCCGGACAGCGCCGGGTCGCCGATGCGGATCGGGCGCTTGGCGTAGCGATTCACCTCCGCCACCACGCGCGTCAGCGGCTCGTCGCGGAACACCAGCCAGCCGCGTGCCCAACTGGCGGATTCCTGCGCATCGACATGCGTGATCACGATGCCGCCGCGCTTGTTCAGCGTCGCACGTTCGCCCGGTTTGAGCACACGCGTGGTGCCGTTGGCACGCTTCACCCGCACGCTGCCGCTGAGCAGCGTCACGATCGACTCGTTCTCCGCCTGCCGCACCTGGAACTGCGTGCCGAGTGCCGTCACCGTATCCTCGCCGACCGCCACCACGAACGGCCGCTGCGTATCGTGCTGTACCTTGAACAGCGCCTCGCCCTTGTGCAGCACGATCTCGCGCTGCTTGTCGCCGAGGTGCGCCTCCACCTCGGTGCCGGTATTCAGCGTCACCGCAGAGCCGTCGGCGAGGATAT
>JBEBWZ010000015.1:0-40221 GCA_040391865.1 Solimonas flava | reverse complement strand
AGCGGGAGAGGGGAACCGGAATTAGCTCATGCACCACGCATTCAAACTCGGTGACGACGACCATAACGTCGAACTGTCGCGGTCGGCGACAGCCTATCGTCTGCACTTCGGTGATGAGGTTGTCGCCATCGACCTCAAGACCGGTCCCGACGGTCGCTCCTGGCTGACGCTGGGCGAGCGCCACGTCGAAGTCGTGATCGCCACGCGCGGCGACGATGTCTTCGTGCATCTCGATGGCGAGGCCTACCAGCTGCGCTACCAGCATCCGCTGGATCGCCTTGCCGCCGCTGCCGGTGGCAGCGCCGAAGACGGCATCCGTGCGCCGATGCCGGGCAGCATTGTCGCGGTGCAGGTCAAGCCGGGTGACGCCGTCATCAAGGGCCAGACCCTGCTGGTGATGGAGAGCATGAAGATGGAGACCACCATCGCCGCGCCGCGTGACGGCGTGATTGCCAGCGTGACGTATGAGAAGGGACAGACCTTCGATCGCGATGCGCTACTTCTGGAGCTAGAACATGTTGGCTGATACCCACGCAGTTGCCGCTTGTTTTGAAAGTCGGCGCCAGGGATGGTGCCGGCTGGTACAGGACGTACAGTCATGAAGCGTATCGAATCCAAGCTGAACACCGCCTCCGCCGGTTTCCAGGCCAACGCCGCGCACAACCGCCGCCTGGCACAGGAGTTCAAGGACAAGCAGGACAAGGTCCGTCATGCGCGTCCCGAGCGAGACATCGAGCGCCTGCGCAAGCAGAACAAGCTGCTGGTGCGCGAGCGCATCAAGCTGCTGCTCGATCCCGGCACGCCGTTCCTGGAGTTCTCGTCGCTGGCAGCCAACGAGGCCTACGACGGCGAAGTGCCGGGCGCGGCTTGCGTCACCGGCATCGGCATCGTCTCCGGCCGCGAGGTGGTCATCAACGCCGGCGACGCGTCGGTGAAGGGCGGCGCCTGGTATCCGTTGACGGTGAAGAAGACCATCCGTGCGCTCGACATCGCGATCGAGAACCGCTTGCCGGTCGTGCATCTCTGCGACTCCGCCGGCGGCTTCCTGCCGCTGCAGGCTGATCTGTTCGCCGACAAGTACATGGCAGGCCGCATCTTCCGCAACCAGTGCATGTTGTCGAAGATGGGCGTGCAGCAGGTGTCGGTGGTGCTCGGCCACTGCACGGCGGGCGGCGCCTATGTGCCGGGCCTGTCGGACTACAACGTGATCGTGCGCGGCACCGGCGCGATCTTTCTTGCCGGTCCGCCACTGGTGAAGGCGGCGACCGGCGAAGAGGTCAGCGTGGACGAACTCGGTGGCTGCGACATGCACACCAGCGTGTCCGGCACTGCCGACTATCCGGCCTCGTCGGAGGAGGAAGCGATCGCGATCGCGCGCGACATCGTTGCGCAGTTCAAGCGCCCGCAGAAGACGCATACCGAATGGCAGCCGCCGGAAGCGCCGCACTACGATTCCAGCGAGCTCTACGGCGTGTTGCCGCAGGACATCAAGCAGGGCTTCGACATGCACGAGATCATCGCGCGCATCGTCGATGGCTCGCGCTTCCACGAGTACCAGCCGAACTACGGCAAGACGCTGATCTGCGGCTACGCGCACATCTGGGGCTACAAGGTCGGCATCCTCGCCAACAACGGTGTGCTGTTCAACGACTCGTCGCTCAAGGGCGCGCACTTCATCGAGCTGTGCAACCAGGCGCGCACGCCGATCGTGTTCCTGCAGAACATCACCGGCTTCATGGTCGGCAAGGAATATGAACGCCGCGGCATCACCAAGGACGGTGCCAAGATGATCATGGCGGTAAGCAATTGCGAAGTGCCGAAGTTCACGGTGATGTGTCATGGCTCCTTCGGCGCCGGCAATTACGGCATGAGCGGCCGAGCCTTCGATTCGCGCTTCCAGTTCTGCTGGCCGCAGTCGCAGATCAGTGTGATGGGCGCCGAGCAGGCGGCGAACACGCTGGCCGACGTCAAGATCCGTCAGCTTGCCAAGCAGGGCAAGAAGCTGACGCAGGAAGATATCGATGCGATCCGCGATCCGGTGCTGGGTGAGTTCAAGCGCAAGCAGTCAGCGTACTGGTCGACGTCGGAAATCTGGGACGACGGCATCATCGACCCGGCCGACACGCGGAACGTCCTCGGTATGGCGATCTCGGCGGCTTTGAATACACCGATCGCGGAGCCGCGCTACGGCGTGTTCCGCATGTAACGACGCTGCACCGTCACCATCTGTTGGGGGTGCTGGGGTGGGGGATCGGAGGGGCGGGCCCGGTAGCGGGTCCGCCCTTTCTTTTTCAAAGTCAGAAAAATCAATGCGCTGGGATGTTTTTGCGAGCTCTTCTCGTTTGCGTGGCCCCTCCCTAAGGGTAGGGCCGATGGTGCCGAGGTCCCGATAGACTGCGGGTCACCGCGACGGTCGGTCGTCGTGGATTCGCCATAGAAAGCCTGGAGGAGAAAGGGCCATGCGTAATACGAAACGGCTGCTGCCGTTGCTGGTGTTGTGCGCCGTCGTTACCGCCTGCGGCAGCGGATCGAAATCGACACCGGCTGCAGCATCGAAGCCTGTGGATGGGGCGCGCATCATTGCCGCCGACAGCGAGCCGGGCAGCTGGATGAGCCATGGTCGCACCTATGGCGAGCAGCGGTTCAGTCCGCTGGACAAGGTCAATGGTGACAACGTCGCCAAGCTGGGCCTGGCCTGGAGCTATCGCCTGGACGTGGACCGCGCCACCGAGGCGACGCCGATCGTGGTCGATGGCGTGATGTACGTGACCGGCGCGTTTTCGATCGTCAGCGCGCTCGACCCGCGCAGCGGCAAGGAACTCTGGAAATACGATCCCAAGGTGTCGCGCGACAAGGATCGTGACGGCTGCTGCGACGTCGCCAACCGCGGCGTGGCGGTATGGAAGGGGCGGGTGTATTTCGGCGCCTACGATGGCCGCCTGATCGCGCTCGATGCCAAGACCGGTGCCAAGGTCTGGGAGATCGACACCGTCATCGATCACAACCGCAGCTACACCATCACCGGTGCGCCGCGCATCATCAAGGACAAGGTGGTGATCGGAAACGGTGGTGCCGAGCTGGGTGTGCGCGGCTATGTCGCGGCCTACGACAGCGAGACCGGCAAGCTGGCCTGGCGCTTCTTCACGGTGCCGGGCGATCCGGCGCTGCCGCCGGAGAGCAAGGCGATGGAGATGGCCAAGCCGACCTGGAGCGGCGACCAGTACTGGAAGCTCGGTGGCGGCGGCACGGTCTGGGATTCGATGGCCTACGATCCGGAGCTGGATCTGCTGTACATCGGCACCGGCAACGGCTCGACCTGGAATCGTCAGGTGCGCAGCGCGGGCAAGGGCGACAACCTGTTCCTGTCGTCGATTGTCGCGCTCAAACCCGAGACCGGCGAATACGTCTGGCATTACCAGACCACGCCGGGCGAAAGCTGGGACTTTACCGCGACCCAGCACATCATCCTCGCCGACCTGAAGATCGACGGTCAGCCGCGCAAGGTGCTGATGCAGGCGCCGAAGAACGGCTTCTTCTACGTGATCGACCGCGTTACCGGCGAGCTGCTTTCGGCCGAGAAGTTCGCGACCGTGAACTGGGCGTCGCACGTCGATCCCAAGACCGGGCGTCCGGTCGAGATCGCGGATGGCGACTGGACCCAGGAACCGAAGCTGGTCTTCCCCGGGCCGATCGGTGCACACAACTGGCAGCCGATGTCGTTCAGCCCGCAGACCGGACTGGTCTACATCCCGATGCAGGAAGCGCCGGCGCTGTACGTGCCGGACAACGCGCAGACCTTCCAGGGCAAGGGTCGCTGGCATCTCGGCACGGCGCCGATCGAACTGCCGGAAAACCAGAAGGAGCTGCAGGGCGTGGCCGATCTCTACAAGGGCCATCTGGTGGCCTGGGATCCGGTGGCGAAGAAGGCGGTCTGGAAGCAGGACTACGTCACCGTCTGGAATGGCGGCACGCTCGCCACCGCGGGCGGGCTGGTGTTCCAGGGCACGGCCGACGGCCGCTTCGTTGCCTACGCCGCCGACAAGGGCACCAAGCTCTGGGAAGCGTCGGCCAACACCGGCGTGATGGCGGGGCCAATGACCTATGAGATCGACGGCGAGCAATATGTGAGCGTTGCGGCCGGCTGGGGCGGTGCGTTCCCGCTGGCCTTGGGTGGCCTGTCCACGGTGGTCAAGGTGCGGCCGGAAGCCCGCATCCTCACCTACAAGATCGGCGGCAAGGCGACCCTGCCGGCACCCAAGCTGGAGCCGGCCAACTTGCCAGAGCCGCCAGAGCTGACGGCCGATGAAGCCACGGTTGCCAGGGGGCGGCAGCTGTACAACGCCAACTGCGGCATGTGCCACGGCGCCAGCGCGATGAGCGGCACGGTGTTGCCGGACCTGCGCTATCTCACCGCCGAGAAACACAAGCTGTTCCCGGGCATCCTCGCCGGTGCCTACGCGCAGAAAGGCATGCCGTCGATGATGGACGTGCTGACGCCGGAAGATGTGGAAACGGTGCGTCAGTATCTGATCAAGCGTGCGCATGATCTGAAGGCGGAGCTGGCGCAAGCGGCGGCGCCGCAGTAGCGCGCTCACCGCGGTAGCGATTCCGGAGGCCGCAGGGGCACTAGCCGCTGCGGCCTCTCGGCTGAACGGGTGAAGCGTGAGGGGCGATGACCTCTAGACTGTGGCCTCGGCCGGTTGCGGCGCCAGGAGAAATCGGCACCGTTTTCCGGAAGCGCGGCTGCCGAGGCCGCATCATTGGCCAGCCGCGTCCGGCCTTGCGCACGATCCATCCATGAACGCTGATTCCGTACCGCCCGCTTTTTCTCCGACTGCGCTGCTGCCGGCACCGGCCGAGGGCCTGATCGTGCATCGCGAGATCGCGATCAGCACGCGCAGCCGCTTCATCACCTTGCTGCTGAAAGTGTTTCTGCGGCCATGGCTGGCGCGCGCGGTGCGCGGCTCCGACGAAAAGATTGCGCGCATCCAGCTGATGATCTCGCGCCTGCGGTGCCCCAACCAGTATGGTCAGACGCTGGAGTACAGCATCGTCGGCAATCAGCCGGGCCATGTGATCGGCGATCTGCGCGATACCGGCAAGCCGGTGATCCTGTGGCTGCATGGCGGCGCGTTCATCCTGCCCGCGGCGCCGACCGCGCATCTGGAAATGAATTGTTATCTCGCCGCCAAACTCGGTGCGCATGCGTTCGTTCCGGACTATCGCCTGGCACCGCGCAATCGCTTTCCGGCAGCGCTGGACGATTGCGAGAGCGCCTACCGCGCACTGCTGGATCTCGGCTTTCCGGCGTCGCGCATCGTGCTCGGTGGCGACTCCGCGGGCGGCAATCTGACGCTGGGCCTGTTGCAGCGGATCCGCAAGCAGGGCTGGCCGATGCCGGTCTGCGCGCTGCCGCTGTCGCCGGCCACCGAACTGGGCCGCGTGCATGCGCCGGAATCACGGACCTCCCGGATGAAACAGGACCCGATCCTGCCGATCGCGGCACTGCAGCGTGTCGACGAGATGTATGCCGGCGACCGGAATGCCGCCGATCCGGAGCTGTCGCCGCTGTATGCCGACTGCCGCGGCTTTCCGCCGCTGTTCCTGCTTGCCAGTGACAACGAAGTGCTACGGGACGATACCGTGCTGTTCGCGCGTCGTGCCAAGGCCCATGGCGTCGAGGTGCGCTGCGAGATCTGGCCGGTGCTGCCGCATGCGTTTCCATTGTTCGGCAGCCTCTATCCGGAGGTAAAACAGGCGCGGCACGATATGCTGGCGTTCATGCGGGCGCGACTCGCCGACATGCCGCGCTGAAATCCACCTCGATGGCGATGCCTGGACATCGTCGCTCAGGAGTGACCGGGATCATGAGCCGTTATCAACAGCAGTACCGCCATTCGCGCACCGCACCGACGGAATTCTGGGCCGAGCAGGCGCAGGCCCTGCATTGGTACCAGCCCTGGGATCAAGTGCTGGATGACCGCCGTGCACCGCTGTATCGCTGGTTTCCGGGCGCGCAGTTCAACACCTGCTACAACGCGCTCGATCGTCATGTCGAGAGCGGTCGCGCCGATCAGGCCGCGCTGATCTACGACAGCCCGGTTACCGGCACCGTCCAGCGTTTTACCTATCGCGAACTGCGCGACCGCGTCGCGAAGTTTGCCGGCGCGCTGCGGGCGCAGGGCGTCAAGACCGGCGATCGCGTGGTGATCTACATGCCGATGGTGCCGGAAGCGGCGGTCGCGATGCTGGCCTGTGCGCGCATCGGCGCGGTGCATTCGGTGGTGTTCGGCGGCTTCGCCGGGCCGGAGCTGGCCAAGCGCATCGATGCTGCGGCGCCGGTGCTGGTGATCTGCGCGTCCTGCGGCATCGAAGGCGGCCGCGTGCTCGAGTACAAGCCGCTGCTGGATCAGGCACTGCAGCTGTCGCAGCATCAGCCGGCGCATTGCATCGTGCTGCAACGGCCACAATGCACGGCGTCGCTGACAGCGGTCCGCGATCTCGACTGGCAGGCCCTCGAAGCTGCCGCAGCCCCGGTGGATTGCGTGCCGGTTGCGGCGACCGATCCGCTCTACGTGCTGTACACCTCCGGCACTACCGGCAAACCCAAGGGCGTGGTTCGCGACAACGGCGGTCATGCGGTGGCGCTGTATTACTCGATGAAGGCGGTCTACAACGCCGAGCCCGGAGAAGTGTTCTGGGCGGCCTCGGACGTCGGCTGGGTGGTCGGACATTCGTACATCGTCTACGGGCCGTTGCTGTATGGCTGCACCACGGTGATGTATGAAGGCAAGCCGGTGGGCACGCCCGACGCCGGCGCCTACTGGCGGGTGATCGCGCAGCATCAGGTGCGCAATTTCTTCACCGCGCCCACCGCATTCCGTGCGATCAAGAAGGAAGATCCGAACGGCGAATTGCTGCGGCACCACGATCTGTCCTGCCTGCGGACGCTGTATCTGGCCGGCGAACGCTCCGATCCGGATACGATCGCCTGGGCGCAGCAGATGCTGAAGGTGCCGGTGATCGATCACTGGTGGCAGACCGAACTGGGCTGGCCGGCGGTCGCCAACTGCCAGGGCATCGAACCGATGCCGGTCAAACCGGGCTCGTCGACAGTGCCGGTGCCCGGCTTCGAGCTGCAATCGCTGGATGCCGACGGCAAGGTGCTCGGCGCCGGCGAAATCGGCAATCTCGCGATCCGGCTGCCGCTGCCGCCGGGCGCACTGAGTACCTTGTGGGACAACGAGCAGGGCTATATCGACGGCTACCTGTCGCGTTATCCCGGCTGGTATCTGACCGGCGACGCCGGCTATCTCGACAGCGATGGCTACGTCTGGATCATGTCGCGCATCGACGACATCATCAATGTCGCCGGCCATCGACTTTCTACCGGCGCGATGGAAGAGGTGCTCGCCAGTCACCCGGATGTGGCCGAGTGCGCGGTGATCGGCGTGGCGGATGCGCTGAAGGGACAGGTGCCGCTGGGGCTGGTGGTGCTGAAGTCCGGTGTCCAGCGGGGTGCCGAGCAGATCATTCCGGAACTGATCGAGCGTGTACGCGCGCAGATTGGCGCGGTTGCGGCGTTCAAGCAGGCGGTGATCGTGCCGCGGCTGCCCAAGACCCGCTCCGGAAAAGTGCTGCGCGCGACGATGCGCGCGATTGCCGACGCGCAGCCGTACAACGCGCCGGCGACCATCGACGATCCGCGGGTGCTCGAGGAAATCGGCGAGGCCTTGAAAACGCTGGGTTTGGCGCAGCCGCGCTGAGTTCGCTGCACGTTCGGGGCCGAATCAGGCACCATAGGCGATTCCCGCACCCGGTTCCGCAGAGCCTCTGACGGCATACGGGTGCTTTTCCGTGCGCGGCCGCAGCGATGCTGCGGTGGGCGCCGGGTCCGCAACGATGACAGAGATGACTCAAGCTTCCATTCCCCGCGCCGTGTTCATCACCGGCGGCGGTTCCGGTCTGGGCGCGGCGGTGGCGCGTCGCTGCGCGGCGCAGGGCTGGCGCGTGGCGCTGGCCGGTCGCCGCGCCGATCTGCTGGCCGAGGTCGCGGCGCAGTTGCAGGGTGCCGCAGCCGTGCACCAGTACCCGCTGGACGTGAGCGACGCCGCTGCGACCGAACAGGCGATCCGCGATTTCGGCCCCGATGCATTGGTGTGCAGTGCGGCAATCCTGGGGCGCGGCGAGATCTGGAACGAACTGACGCCGGCACGCTTTGCCGAAGTGCTGGCGGTCAATGTCGCCGGCACCTTCCACGCCTGCAGTGCGGCGATGCGGCTGTGGCGCGAGCGGGGCAGCCACGGCGATATCGTCAACATTGCATCGCTGGGCGGCTTGCGCGGCATGCAGCGTTTTGCCGGTTTTGGTGCTTACGCCACCTCCAAGCACGCGGTCGTCGGCATGACCGAGGCGCTGGCACTGGAAGGCAAGCCCTACGGTATCCGTGTCAACGCGGTTGCGCCGGGCACGATGCGCACCGCGATGACCGCAGCGCTGGGCCTGCAGCCCAGTACCGAGCCCGACGCGATCGCGCCGACGGTTGAATTCCTGCTGGACCGGACGGCCTCGGGGCCGGTGACCGGGACCACTGTCGAGGTCCATTGCAATGACGACTGAATCCGTACCGGTGGTCTATCTGACCCGCCGCGAAACCTTTGCCGCTGCGCACCGCCTGTGGGCCGAGCATCTCAGCGACGCCGAGAACCGTGAACTGTTCGGGCTCTGCGCCCGCGATCACGGCCACGGCCACAACTACGTGCTGGAAGTGACGCTGCGCGGCGGCATCGACCCGCGCACCGGGATCGTGGTCAATCTCACCGAGATCCGCGATGCGACCCGCGAGCTGATCCTCGACGACGTCGATCACCGCCACCTGAATCACGATTCGCCGCTGTGCCGTGGCATCAACCCGACCGCCGAGAATCTGGTGGTGCTGTTCTGGACGGTTCTCAAGGGACATTACGGCAAGCTGTTGCATCAGGTGCGGCTGCGCGAAACCGAAAAGAACTGGGTGACCTACCGCGGCGAGATCGAGCCGCTGCGCTAGCGTCACCCCCATACCTCAAACGGTCGATGCGACCGCCGCGATGGCGGCCGATGCTGCGCGCAGACCGTTTGGGGGGGAGCGCATGTCCAGTCGATTGTTGCCGTGGAGCCTTGTCGCCGCGCTGTTGCTGGCGGCCTGTGGGGGTGATGACGATCTCGGGCTTGCCGCCGAGCCGCCGCTGGAAACCGCCACGGCCAAGCTCGATGCGGCCTTGCAGTGCACCGAGTTCAGCCATCCGGACAAGCCTCCGGTACTGCTGGTGCACGGCACGTTCACCGTCGGTTTCGAGCAGTACGAATGGACTTACAAGCCGTTGCTGGTCGAGCGCGGCTACGACGTCTGCATCGTCAACTATCCCGATCGCGGTCTCGGCGACATGCAGATTTCCGCCGAGTACGTGGTGCATGCGCTGCGTCGCATCCATGCCGAGAGCGGGCGCAAGGCCGCGGTGATCGGCCACAGCCAGGGCGTGGCGGTGCCGCGCTGGGCGATCAAATGGTGGCCGTCGGCGCGCAACGCCGTCGACGATTTCGTGATGATCGCCGGCCCGAATCAGGGCACGGCACTGGTCAATCTGCCCACGCTGCCGGTGTTGGCCGGTCTCAGCGGGCTGCCTGCAGTGTTCTATCAGTTCGCGCCGGAATCAGCGTTCATGGAGGCGAGCAACCGTGGCGATCACACGCCCGGCGACATCGATTACACCGCGCTGTACACGCAGTTCGATGAGCTGGTGCGGCCGGTGGCAAATGCTTCGATCGAACTCGGTGCCGGCAACCCCAGGGTCAGCAATGTCCTGCTCCAGGATCTCTGCCCCGGCCGCATTGCCGATCACGTCACCATCGGCCTGATCGATCGCGCCGCATTCGAACTGGCGCTGGATGCGATTGCCCATCCCGGGCCGGCAGACATCGAGCGCGCCGGTGGCACGGCGCTCTGCGGTCTGCTGCCGCTGGTACCGACGCTGGCGATCGCGCCGTTGCCGCAGCTACTGAATGGTTTCATCAAGGTCCTGATGCAGGAACCGGGCAATGGCCTGCCGGCGCTGCATCTGCTGCCGGCGGAACCGCCGCTGAAACCCTACGCACAGTAAGTGTCACGGCAGGGAATTCTTGAACAATGAGGGCTGGCAGCGGAGAAGGTGCGCAACACCGGCAGAATTGCGGGTTAAAATGCCGCTCCGGTGAGCGCCAGTGTCGTCGTCACCGCCGGAACAGCGATGTTCCCTGGAGCACGGCTCGACTGTGCGCAACCCCCTGAGTCAAGACATTTCGAGAATGAGCGAACTTACTGCTGAATCCACCGTGGTCGTCGTCGGGGCCGGTCAGGCCGGCGGCGAAACGGCCGCTGAACTGCGACGCCAGGGTTTCACCGGCCGCGTCCTGATCCTCGGCGAAGAGCCGCAGCCGCCGTACAAGCGGCCGCCGCTGTCCAAGGCCTACCTCGCCGGCACCATCACCGAGGAAAGCCTGTATGTGATGCAGGCGCCGCAGCTGGAAAAGGTCAACATCGAATTCCGTGGCAATGCGCGTGTCACCAGAATCGATCGCGCTGCCAAGCAACTGCAGCTCGCTGATGGCAGCACGCAGTCCTACGACAAGCTGGTACTGGCGACCGGCGGCCGTGCGCGTCTGCTGAATCTGGCCAACGCCGATGCACCGAACGTGTTTCCGCTGCGTACCATCGCCGATGTGCAGGGCTTGCGTGCCGCCTGCCAGCCCGGCAAGCGGGTGGTGATCGTCGGCGGCGGCTTCATCGGTCTCGAAGTGGCGGCGGTTGCGGCCAAGCTGGGACTGCAGGTGACGGTACTCGAAGGGCTGCCGCGGGTGTTGGCGCGGGTGACGGTGCCGGCGGTGTCCGAATTTTTCGAGCGTGCGCATCGCGAGGCCGGTGTCGATCTGCGCACCAATGCGCAGCTGGCATCGCTCGAAGGCTCGCCGGTGACCGCGGTGACGCTGACCGACGGTACCCGCATCGAAACCGATTTCGTGGTGGTCGGCATCGGCCTGATCGCCAATACCGAAGTGGCGCAGGAAGCCGGTCTGGAAATCGGCAACGGCATCGTGGTCGACGAGTTTGCGCGCACCAGCGATCCGGACATCCTCGCGGCCGGCGACTGCACCGATCATCCCAGCGAGTTCCTGGGCCGGCGTGTGCGTCTGGAGTCGGTGCAGAACGCGATGGAGCAGGGCCGCGTCGCGGCGCGTACGCTGGTCGGCAAGAACGAGCCGTATCGCACGGTGCCGTGGTTCTGGTCCGATCAATATGATCTGAAGCTGCAGATGGTCGGCATTTCCGCCGGTCACGATCAGATCGTGCTGCGTGGCGATCCGGCGACGCAACGCAATTTCGCGGTGTTCTATCTACGCGAGGGCCGCATCATCGCCGCCGATACCGTGAGCCGGCCGCAGGATTTCATGTTCGCGAAGAAGCTGGTCGCGGCGCGGGCGCAGCTGGATGTCGCAGCACTGGCCGATGAGGCCGTGCCGCTGAAGACGCTGGCCAGCTGATGCCGACCCTGACCTTCATTCAGCCGGATGGCTCGGCGCAGGTGATCGATGCCGCGTCGGGTCAATCGCTGATGCAGGTCGCCACCGGCAATCTGGTGGCAGGCATCGTCGGCGAATGTGGCGGGTCGTGCTCCTGCGCGACCTGCCACGTCTATATCGACGAGCCCTGGTTTGCGCGCTTGCCGCCCGCCGATGAGATGGAACAGGCGATGCTCGAAGGCGCGGTCGAGCCGGGGCCATCGAGTCGCCTGTCGTGCCAGATCCAGGTGAGCGATGCGCTCGATGGCCTGGTCGCGCGGATTCCCGCAGGACAGGGATGAGCCCATGCTGATGCGTCTGCGGCCGACGGCGGCCAGCCGGGTACAGGTGGTGCGCGATCTGGCGAGCGTGACCCGGATCGATCATGCGGCCGAATGCGTGCCGGAAAATGTCGGCATGAACTCGGCCGGCGTGAGCCGCATCTGGTCGGCGGTCGAAGGCATCTATCGCACCGGGATGCAGCCGGCGATGACGCTGGTGGTGCGCCGTCGCGGGCAGATCGTGCTCAAGCGCGCCATCGGTTGTCTCAGCGGCAACGGGCCGGGCGAATCGGGGCCGCAGATTCCGCTGTCTCCGGATGCGCCGATCTGTCTGTTCTCGGCGTCGAAAGCGATCGTGGCGCTGCTGGTGCACAAGCTGGCCGAGCAGAGCCAGCTGCAACTCGACGATCGTGTGGCGCATTACATTCCCGAGTTCGCGGCGCACGGCAAGGGCGCCGTGACCATCCGCCAGCTGCTGGCCCATCGTGCGGGCATTCCCAAGCTGCCGGTCGCGCATCCCGATCCGGGGCTGCTGCGGCATTGGGACGCGATGGTGCACATGCTGTGCCTGGCGCCGCCGCTGGACCCGCGTTTCGAGAAGCAGGCGTATCACGCACTGACCGGCGGATTCATCGTCGGCGAGCTGATCCGCCGCGTCACCGGACGCGAGTTGCGTGACGTGATGCGTGACTGGCTGGTCGAGCCGCTGGGGCTGCGCTATCTGGATTTCGGTCTGGCGCCGCAGCATGTCGCAGAATCACCGCGGCATCACCTCACCGGGTCGCTGCCGGCGTGGCCGCTGACCAGCATCATCAAGCACGTGCTGGGTGTCGATTTCGCGCGCGCGGTCGAGGCGTCCAACGACGAGGCGTTTCAATCCAGCATCGTGCCGGCCGGCAACATCTACGCCAGCGCCGATGATGTCAGCCGCATTTTCCAGATGCTGCTTAACGGCGGCGAACTGGAAGGACGGCGGGTACTGCGTCCGGAAACCATTGCCACGGCGATCGCGCCGGTCGGCGAGCTGCAGTTCGACCGGACCCTGGGTTTGCCGATCCGGTTTTCGCCCGCGTTCATGCTCGGAGAAAACCCGGTAGGTCTGTGGGGAATGAAATCGCGCGGCGCCTACGGGCACATCGGCTTCATGACCGTGCTGTGCTGGGCCGATCCGCAGCGCGAGCTGTCCGTGGCCCTGCTCAATACCGGCAAGTCGATCGCGCCGAGCGCACTCATGCGCACGGCGGCGTTGGTGAACGCGATCTCCAGGGCCTGTCCGCCGACGCGTTGAGCGTCAGCGGCAAAACCGGGTTTACACGGCCGTCTTTCTGCTGCGCGGCTTGCGCTTGGCCACCGGTTGGGACGTGGCTGCCGGTTCCGCGATCGTGCCACCGAGACCGAGCGACTGTTCGAGTTCCGCGAGTGCCTCGCCGGTATAGATCGCCAGACGCTGCAGGCTGGGAATCGCATCGCGGCAACCGAGAAAGCCGACCGCCACCGCATCGTTGTAGCCGACCAGCGTGATGTTCAGGGCGTAGCCGTCGAACAGGAACGACACCGGATACATCGCTTCGAGTTCCGCACCCATCAGGTACAGCGGATGCTTCGACAGCACCACGTTGGAGACCACGCAGTTGAAGATCGGCGGCAGCTTCGGCAATACGCCGGTGATCTGCCCCAGCAGCAGCGGCGCGATGCCCAGCAGCGCGAACTGCATCTGCGCCTCGCGCGGCAGTGCCTGCAGATCCTGCTTGCCGCGCTGTGTCACCTGCCGGATCCAGCGGATGCGCTGCAAGGGGTCGTCGTGTTCGGTGCCCAGCGGCGCGACGAAGCCGACCGCCGCATTGCCCGACTTGCCATCCGGGCGTGCGAGCCCCAGCGGTACCGAGGCCAGCAGGCTTTCATCGGGCAGGGCGTTCTGCTCCCGCAGATAGCGGCGGATCGCACCGCCGACCACGGCCAGCAGCACATCGTTGACGGTGGCGTCGCTGGCGTTCGCCGCTGCCCGCAGGCGCGGCAGACTCAGGATCTGGGTGCCGAGACGGCGCTGCTGCGAGATCCGGACATTGAACAGGCTGCGCGGCGTATGCAGCGACATCCGCGCAAAGCTGTCGTCGCCCCTGATCATGCTGCCGAGTCCGCTGACCAGGGCTTTCATGCCGCGCAGCTGCTCGGCAGCGGCTTGTGCCGGTTTCTGCGCGCGCTGGCGCAGCGAGGGTGTCTCGACCGTGCGTGCGGACTCCGGTTTGGCCGCCAGCATCCACGGCCCGAGGCCGCGCTGGTCCGCAGGGTCGTGCGACAGCCAGTTCTGCACCATGCGCATTGCGCCCATGCCGTCGATCGCGCAGTGGTGCGCCTTGAAATACAGGGCGAAACGACGGCCGCCTGGACGGCCTTGCTCGGCGCCTTGATCCGGATGGGCATCGAGTCCTTCGATCACATGGCATTCCCACAGCGGCCGCGTCATGTCCAGCGGATGCGAATGCATGCGCGCCACCAGCACACCGAGTTCGCGTTCGCCGCCGGGGTAGGGCAGCGCCGAATGGCGCAGGTGGTATTCCATGTCGACCGTGGTTTCCTCCCAGGCCGGTGCGAGGCGTGCCAGTCGCCCGCGCGCCAGCCGGCAGGCGAAGGGATAGGGCATGAACGGTCGCTCGCGCATCTGCCGCACCAGGCGCTGGCAGAAATCCGGCGGCGCATCTTCCGGCAGGCGGAAGGTCATCATCGCGCCGACATGCATCGGCGTACGCTTGGATTCCATGCGCAGGAATGCAGCGTCGATCGGACTAAGGCGTTTCACTGATCTGTTCCCCAACACCGCCGGCAGGGTCTGCGACGATTGCGCTGCCGGTACGCGTCGCCGTTATGCTGCCTAAGTTGCCCGAATCCGGCGGCGCTCACCACCCCCATACGCATGAGCCGAAAGGGTTGGAAAAGACGCTCAAACCCTGACGTTGACAGCTCCTAATCATTTTGGGTGAGGCCATGTCGGCGGTCGGCGCCTACGGTAGCGGCACAGCATTTCCAAAGATGCGGGGAGAGACAATGAGCGGAGATCGGGGCTGCGGGCGAGGGGTTGTTCGTACGGTCGCAACGGGGTTCTTTGCGTTGGCGGTCGGCGGGTTGGCCGCCGTGGACGAGGCAGCGGCCGGCTCTTTCGATTTCTTCGGGCTGGACGGTTCCTACCAGCTGCAGGGTGCCTATGCGGCGGCCTGGCGTCTGGAGAAGCCGCATCACGGCGTCATCGATGCCCCGCCCAGTGCCGAGATCCCGATCCCCGATTTCCTGAAGTTTCCGGAGTCGAACAACTTCGACGATGGCGATCGCAATTTCAAGCGCGGCGACATGGTCAACAACCGGCTCAGCGTGCTCGGCGAGTTGCAGCTGTCGACCGGTGATTTCGGCCTCCTGCTGCGCGGCGACGCGTTCTATGACGACGTCTATTTCAACCGCAATGCCAACGACTCTCCGGACACCATCAGCAAGACGGATGGCCGCAACAACTATCTGTTCGAAGGTGAGGTCGACAAGTTCACCGAGCGTGCGCGCCAGTACAGCGGTCGTCGCGCGCGCATTCTCGATGCCTATGTCTACGGCTCCTGGTATCTGGGCGACGAGTCGGCACTGAACGTGCGCCTCGGGCGCCATATCGCCGCCTGGGGCGAGAGCCTGTTCTTCTCCGGCGTTGCTCTGGCCCAGTCGCCGGCGGACGCCACCAAGGCCACGGTGCCGGGTGCGGACGTCAAGAGCATCCTGCTGCCGGTCAACCAGTTGTCGGTGCAGTTGTCGGTGACCAACCGCCTGACCCTGCTGGGCCAGTACAAGCTGGAGTTCAAGCCGGTCGAGCTGAACCCGGTCGGCGAATTCTTCTCGGTGTCGGACGTGGTCGGACCGGGTGCTCAGTTCATCTACGGCATCAAGAATCCGCTGTATTTCGAAACGCTCGCAGACGTCAACCTGCTGTCCAATCAAACCTCGGAAGCGGTCCAGCTGATTGCCGACCTGATGGGCTTCGGCGGCGCGACGCAGGGGCTGACGCAGGTATTGGACGGTATCCTCACCCGACTGGACCCGCTGCTGGTCGATCTGCATCTGCCGCTGGACGTGATTCCGCAGCCCAATACGCCGCGCTACATCAATCCGGTCCGTGGCCCGGACAAGATGCCCAGCGATCACGGGCAATGGGGAGTGGGCGCCAAATATCAGGTCCTCTCCGATACCAACATCGGTCTGTACCGGCTGCGCTATCACAACACCACGCCGGCACCGGTGCAGAACTACGGCTATGCGATCCTGCTGCCGGGCGGCAACGGCCTGCCGCCGCTGACCACGCAGGCGCTGGGCCTGCAGGTGCCGGTCTCCTACAACATCAACTACTTCGACGGCATCGATCTCACCTCGATGAGTTTCTCGACGGCGCTGTTCGGCGCCAACATCGCCGGTGAAGTGAACTGGCGCGAAGGCATCGACGTGCTCGTGGATGTCGACGGAGGCCTGCTGGGTCCGGTGCCGACGCCGACCCGCGCCAATGTCGGCCAGGTGCTGCTGTCCGGGCTGTACGTGCTCGGGCCGGGCTGGTTCTGGGACTCGATCACCCTGGTCGGTGAAGCCGGCTACGTGCATGTCGAGGACACGGCCGAAGCCTGCGGCCCGACCAGCTGCTCCAAGTCCCTGACCTACGATCGCGATGCGTCGGGCTGGGCCTGGCTGACCATGATCGACCGCAAGAACATCTTCAACGGCTGGGATCTGCAGGTGCCGATCTACCTGTCCGGCATCATCGACGGCAAGTCGTCGATGCTGTCCGGTCTGGGCGCCTTGATGGGCGAAGGCGATTATCGCGCCAGCATCGGTTTCAACTTCACCTACCTGCAGAACCTGCAGCTGGGCACCAGCTACAACGCGTTCCTCGGCAAGCCGCATTTCGAGAAGCGCCCCTACGCTGATCGTGACTTTGCCGCGGTCACCATCAAGTACAACTTCTGAGGATGGTCGCAACGGACTGCGAACCGGGACTGCGGCTCCGGCTCGCAGTCCTGCTTCCGATCCGGCACTGAGCGCATGAGCCACAACGCTGCATTAGATCCCATCGAATTCCGCAAGGCGCTCGGTTCCTTTGCCACCGGCGTGACCATCATCACCACCCGCGCGGCCGACGGCAGTCCGGTGGGGCTCACGGTCAACAGCTTCAATTCGGTCTCGCTGAATCCGCCGCTGGTGCTGTGGAGTCTGGCGAACACCTCGCTGAATCTCGAAACCTTCCGCAAGGCCACGCACTGGGCGGTGCACGTTCTGGCGACCGATCAGGAGGCCTTGTCCGGCCGCTTTGCGCGCCGTGGCGAAGACAAGTTCGCGGGTCTGGCGATCGATACCGGAGTCGAAGGCACGCCGCTGCTGCAGGGGTGTACCGCACGGTTCCAGTGCCGCACGGCATTTCAGTATGAAGGTGGCGATCACCTGATCTTCATCGGCGAGGTGCTGGCCTTCGATCGCGCCGAGACCGCGCCGCTGGTGTTTCACGGCGGCAGTTACGCGCATGCCACCCGCCGCGATCCGGCGAGCCAGAAGCCGCGCAGTGCGCATCTGGCCGGGAGCTTCGGCGAGGATTTTCTCGGCTATCTGCTCGGTCGCAGCCACTTCCGTTTCTTTTCGCAGATCCGTCCGTTCCTCGAACAGGAAGGGCTCGACGACATGGAGTTCTACGTGTTGTCGACGCTGACGCTGCGGCCGCTGCTGAGCGAAGACCAGATCGCCGAAGGCATGGCCGGAGTGCTCGACGAGCGGCGGCAGCGGGCGCTCGACGGTCTGGTGCAGCGTGGTTTTGCGCGACGCACCGATGCCGGTTACGAACTGACGGCTGGCGGCCGCGATGCCGCATTGAGCCTGATCGCCGCGGCCAAGGCGGTGGAGTCGCAGGTGCTGGAGCGTCTGGGAGTCGGCGATGCCGCGATCCTGAAGACCACGCTCAACCGTCTGCTGGGCGTGGTCGACGACGGCGCTTCCGATACGCTGTGGGGCGCCAAGGACGAGTAGCCGTCCCCGGCGCCGCCGTGCGCTGCCGAACGGTTACGGCATGTAGGCGCCGCCATTGGCATCCAGCGCAGCGCCGGTGACGGCGCTGGCGTAGTCCGAGACCAGGAACAGCGCGGCGCGCGCGCATTCATCGTCGGTGGGAATGCGGCGCAGCGGGATGGTGTCGGAGATCTGCCGGGTCAGCGATTCCACGGGCACCTTGTGCTCGCTGGCCTGCCATTCGAAATAGCCCTGTACCGGCGCGCCCCACATCCAGCCCATGTGGATGCTGTTGACGCGGATGTTGTCGGGCCCGACTTCCTTGGCCAGATACTTCGCCGCGTTGGCGAGCGCGGCCTTCGAGGCGGCGTAGCCGGCCTCACCCAGCGGTGGTACCTGACGCGCCGCCATGGTGTTGATCATCACGATCGCGCCGCCACCCTGGGTCTTCATCTGCGGCAAGACGGCCTGCGTCAGGCGCAGCGTACCGAGCAGGTTGGTGTTGAGCACGGCGGTCCAGCTGTCGAGGTTGGCGCTGGAGACGTAATCCATGTCGCCATGCACGAACGCGCTGTTGACCAGCGCATCGACGCGGCCGAAGGCCTTGACGGCGGCGGCCACCAGGGCATCGCACTGGCCGCGATCGGTGATGTCGGTGACCTGCTTCAGCACCTTGCAGGTCTTGCTGACTGCGGCGATGCGCTGTTCGGCATCATCGAGCTTGTCTGCGGAACGTGCCCCGATGGCGACGGCCCTGGCACCTTCACGCGCCGCTTCGATCGCGAGCTTCACGCCCAGGCCCGGGCCGATGCCGGAAATGATCACAACCTTGTCCTTCAGCAGCATGGTGTTCTCCTCGATTCTTCTGGTTGACGCGTGATGCGGTGCGCAGCCGTGCGGCTCACGCGGTGATGTGGCGCGCGCGGTACTCGGCGAAGTCGCGCTGCAGCTGAGCTTCTGACAGGCCGAACTGCTCGGCGGTGTAGTCGTGACCGCCCCGATGCGATTTCTCGTCCGTGACCAGCCAGCGTTCCATCACTGCTTCAGCCTTGGCGTCTGCCGGCAGGCCGAGGAAATCCCAGATGCGGCGGACCACGGTCATCGGCGCTTTCACGGTGTCCTGGAAGCGCACGTCGAGGAACTGGCCCGGCGCGGCCTGGCGCACCTGCATCGTGTGCAGCATGGCGCGACGCATGATGTCGTTCCATTCCGCGCCGGCGCGCAGCGGGTCGGCACGGTCGCTGTAGATGCACCACAGCGTGTGGATGAAGCTGGAGATCGACGGAATGCTGGTGGTCGGATCGCGGTGGGTGAGGATCACCTTCACACCCGGGAACGCCTTCAGCAGCAGATGCATGCGCAGCAGGTGATGCGGCGCCTTCAGCACCCAGCGCTCGGCGGTGATGCCGCGCTGGCGCTTCTGCCACTGCAGGAACTTCATGATGCGCTTGAGGTAATCGTAGGCCGGCATCTCGTCCTGCTGTGCCAGCCAGTTCATGTACGACGGCACGTCGGCGTAGGCGTTGAACGCGGAGAGGAAGGAGTGCTCCATCAGGATCACTTCCTCGTCGGCCTCCTCGGCGCTCATCGGGTGCTGCGCCATCAGCTTCGGCATCGCCTGTGTCATGTAGTCGCACATGGCGCGTGCCTGGCCGATGCGGCCTTCGGGGTTCTTGAGGTCCTCGTCCGGAAATGGCACCGGCAGCTGCGCCTCCCACCACTGCATGGTGTAGAAGCGCGGATCGCGCGACAGCAGGCGATGCAGTTTGGTGGTGCCGGTGCGCGGCACGCCGACGATCGCCGTGACCGGGCCGATCACCTCGTTCTCGATCTCGGGATGGCGAGCAAACCATTGCTCGACACGCAGGCGATTGCCGAGCTGCGTCAGCAGTTTCTGGCGCAAGCCCTCGATCCCGGCTTCGGAGAGACGGGCTTCGCGGTTCAGTGCGTCACAGAGCACCGCGAGGCCGGGGCGGAAGGAAGCATCGCCGAAATCGCTGAGGCCTTCGGTGGCGACGCTGGCAGCGGCCAGCAGGGCTTCCGGCTCGAACGGACGGGCAGTACTCACGCGGCGATTTCCTTGTGGAGATTCTGGAACTTGACCACGCGCGTGGTCGGGTGGACGTGCTCTGTGGCACCGACCCAACGCAGACACATCGTGCCCTTGTCATGGCCGGCGGTTTCCAGCCAGTTGGCATGGCCGGGATCGCGATGCGCCAGCACCAGCGTCACGCCGCCGTCGGCATCCAGCATGGCGGAATGACCGTTGTGATGGATGCGGTGATAACGGTAGTCCAGCGACTCCATCCACCAGTTGTTGATCTGCAGATTCCAGAAGCGGCAATCCGGAATGCGCGCGATGTGGATCAGCAGTGCCTCGTCCGGCGCCAGCTGCCAGTAGGAGTGGTAGTAGAAAATGTTGGGATCGCCACCGGCGCTCCGGCATAGCGCCTGATTGGCCGGCGGCAGCTGATTCGGATGCGCGAGATAGCTTTGCGCCCAGTTGGCGAACAGCGTCGCGGTGCCTTCGACAAACTTGCCGGCATTGCTGAGCCCGCGTTGCAGGCGCTCGACGGTCAGCGGCTCCGGCTGCGCGTCATTGCCACGGCGGGAGATGCTCATCTGCGCCGGCTGCTCGGCTTTGCGGTCGAGGAAGGTCTGGCGCACGATCACCGCATTGGTCTCGGGCTCGATGGGCAGCCAGTTGCCCGGCTGCCGCGTCTGGCTCAGCACGATCTCGAAACCGCCATCGGCGCCGAGTTCCAGTTGCCGGGCGTCGATGAAGCCGGTCTGCTCCATCTTGCCGTTGCTTTCGTAGCCGCCTTTCTGCGTACCCAGACTGAGGTACGGGACCGTGCCGCGCTTGCCGCGAATGAGGTACTCGTTGCGGCCGTTGATGCGGCTCATCAGATACAGATTGTCCGGGTTGTCGGCGCCGATCTTGCCGGTCTCGTGCGAGGGCGCGAGAAATCCGGGGAAATCCGGGTCGGCGAATTCGAGATGCATTTCGAGGCCGATGCGCAGCAGCCGCGTGAGATAGCGCCAGCCCTCGGCGCGGTCCAGCGCGGTGGCCGGAGACTCCGGACGCAGGATCTGCTGGCCGGCACGCTTCAAGGTGTCGCAGAACTCATCCCAGGTCTGTCCCGAGATGACCTGATCCTCAATCGCCATGGCGACTGTCTCCTGTCGGTTTGATCGTTACCGACAGTAGGCGCCGCAGCGTGCAGCGGCTTCACCTGTTTGCAGTAGGGGTCTGGCCGCAACCGTGGTCGCAGCTCAGGCGGCGTGCGGCGTGTTGCAGTAGAGACCGCCGCCGAAGGCGTGATCGAGCATGCCGTGTGCGATCTCGCGCTCGCCCATGATGATGTGATTGGCGCCGTGTTTCTTCAGATGCTCGATCTCGGCATCGGAATGCGCACGCGCGATGATCGGCAGCTCGCGGTTGAGCCGGCGTGCCTGCGCCGCGATCTGAGCCGCTTCGAAACCGTTGGGGATCGCCACGAACAGCCAGCGCGCTTCACCGAGATTGGCGGCAGAAATCAGCGCGGCCTTGACGCCGTTGCCGGAAATCACGTCCATGCCGTGCTCGCGGGCCAGTGCCGCCAGCTGATGTCGCTCCTCGATCACCAGCACCGGCACGCCGGTGCCGGCCAGGCCCTCGGCGATCATCGAGCCGACGCGGCCGTAACCGACCACGACCGCATGGTTCGACAGCTGTGTCCGCAAGCCCGGATCGATGGCCGGGGGATGCTGCTGCAAGGATTCACCGGCTTCGAGCACCTTGATCGTGTTGCGTCGTTTCACCCAGCTGGCAAAACGATCGGACAGCGCGAAGCAGAAGGGGTTGGTGAAGATCGACAGGATCGCCCCGGTGATGATCAGGTCGCGGCCCTCGGTCGGCAGCAGCCCCAGCGAGATGCCCAGTGCGGCGAGAATGAACGAGAACTCGCCGATCTGCGCCAGGCTGGCCGAGATCACCAGCGCGGTCTTCATCGGATGGCCGAACGCGAGCACGATCAGCAGCGAAGCCATCGATTTCCCGACCACGATGATCAGGAAGGTCCACAGCACCGGCCACGGATCGCGGAGGATCACCGTCGGATCGAACAGCATGCCGACCGAGACGAAGAACAGCACCGAAAAGGCATCGCGCAAGGGCAGTGACTCTTCCGCGGCGCGGTGGCTCAGTTCCGATTCGTTCAGCACCATGCCGGCGAAGAACGCGCCGAGTGCGAACGAGACCCCGAACAGTTCCGCCGAACCGAATGCGACACCGAGGCCGATCACCAGCACCGCGAGGCTGAACAGCTCGCGCGATCCGGCCAGGGAGATCACCTGCAGCAGCCACGGGATCACCCGGCGCCCCACCAGCAGCATCAACGCGATGAAGGCGGCGACCTTGCCCAGCGTGATGCCCAGCGTGGCAGCGATCTCGCGAAAGCCGATGGCGCTGCGCGCGCTGGTGTCGCCATCAGCGCTGCCCAGCAGGCTGGCCAGCGCCGGCAGCAGCACCAGGGCCAGGACCATCGCCAGGTCCTCGACGATCAGCCAGCCGACGGCGATGCGGCCGCGTGTGGTGTCGAGCAGTCGCCGCTCCTCCAGGGCTTTCAGCAGCACCACGGTACTGGCGACCGACAGTGCCAGGCCGAACACGAAACCGGCACTGAGCGACCAGTCCATCCACCACGCCAGGCCCATGCCCATCAGTGTCGCGACCGTGATCTGGGCCATCGCGCCCGGGATCGCGATGGCGCGCACCGACAGCAGCTCCTTCAGCGAGAAATGCAGGCCGACGCCGAACATCAGCAGGATCACGCCGATCTCGGCCAGTTCCATCGCGATCGCGGCGTCGGCGACAAACCCCGGGGTGTACGGCCCCACCGCGACGCCCGCCAGCAGATAACCGACCAGGGGCGGGATGCGCAGCCGGTTGGCGATCGCGCCGAGCACGAACGCCAGTACCAGTCCGGCAACGATGGTCGTGATCAGCGGCGTATGTTGCATGGTCCTTTTCGGTGGTGGTGGCGAACGGATCCAGCCCCCGGGCCCGGTGCGTGATCTGCAACGCGCCCGGCCACGGCATTCCGGGTCCTACCTCCTGCAAGATTCCAGCCAAGCCTACGCGCCCGAGGGAGTCACCAAGATTACAGGTCCGGCGTCATCCGGCAATGGGGGCACAAAAAAAACCGCCGCGATCCCTCGTGGCGGTTTGATGCAGCACATTGCGGGCGGCCGTGGCGCTGTAGATACGCGCCGTGCTGACTCTATACCCAGCGCTTGACCCAGCTGCGCAGCGATTTGACGCGCTCGGAGAGGCCCGCGGCCGGCGAGCTCGGCGGTGGCGGCGGCGTGCGTTCGACCTCATAGCGCTGCGTCAGCTCCGGGTTCTGTGTCAGCCGCTGATGCTGACGCACGGCCGAGGTCACCGCGATCTTGCACTGGCTGTCGAGGATCGGTTTGGTGACGAAGCGGTAGATCTGCCCCTGGTTGATCAGCTCGATCGCGCTGCCGGCATCGGCGCGCTCGGTCAGGATCACCGACACCAGTTCCGGATGGTGCTGCTTCAGGGTGCCGATCAGATTGATGATCGGATGATCCTGCACGCGGGTATCGGAAACCACCACGCCGATCTGCTCGCGTTCGAGCACGCCGACGGCTTCCTCCATGGAGCGTGCACCGAACACCCGGTAGTCGCTGCCCAGCACCGACTGGATCTTCGACGGTACCTGCGGATCGTCGTCGAGCACCAGCACGCCGGCGATCTGCTCGGCCGCTGGCGGCGTCTGCTGCGTCTGGCCGCCGGCGCGCGCGGCGGCGGCGCGGCTGGCGCGTGCAGCAGAAACGGCGCGCTGCAGGGTCGTGGTCAGGTCCTCGTTGGACCAGGGCTTGTTGACGAAGCGGAAGATCTCGCCCTCGTTGATCGAGCCGATGATCGCGTTCAGATCCGAGTAGCCGGTCAGCAGGATGCGCATCGCATTTGCGTTGAGCTCGCGCGCGGCGCGCAGCAGTTCGATACCGGTCATGCCGGGCATGCGCTGGTCGCTGACGATCACGTCGACGGCCTGCGACTTCAGCAGTTCCAGTGCGGCCTGGCCGCTTTCGGCAAAGAACATTTCGTACTGGCCGCGAAACAGGATGCGCATGGTCGTCAGCACGCGCGGTTCGTCGTCGACGAACAGCACGCGGGCCTTGGCGGGTTGATTCATGGTGGAGACGTCCTTGTGGTCAAGCTGCGGCAACGGCCGCTTCGGGGGGAGGGGGTTCCGTCGCGGGGGCGACGTTGCTTGAACCTTGCTGCTTCAACGGCAGGTGAATGACGAATTCACTGCCCTTGCCGAGGGCGGAGCGCACCTGAATGCGGCCGCCGTGGTCTTCGATGATGCGGAACACGATCGACAGGCCCAGGCCGGTACCTTTGCCCACCGGCTTGGTGGTGAAGAACGGCTCGAAGATGCGTTCGCGCACGTCTTCGGGCATGCCGCTGCCGGTATCCATGATCCGGATCGCGACGCCGTCGTTTTCCGGCGCGGTGTGCACGAAGATCTTGCCGCTGCTGTCGATCGCCTGCGCGGCGTTGGTCAGCAGGTTCAGGAAGACCTGGTTCAGCTGCGAGGGCGAGCATTCGATCTGCGGCAACTGGCCGTAGGAACGGACCACTTCGATTCCGTGCTTCAGCTGGTTGTTGCAGATCTTCAGCGCCGAGTCGAGGCCGTCGTTGACGTTGAACAGATCGGTGCGCGACCGGTCGACGCGCGAAAAATCCTTCAGTCCGCCGACCAGTTCCGAGATCTGCTGCAGGCCGTGATCGGTATCCGCCAGCAGGTTGTCGAGATCGGCACCCAGTTCCTCGGCATTCAGCGATTCACCCAGGGCCTGTGCCTGCGACAGCGCCTGCGCCACTTCCTCGTCGCTGGCGCTATCGCCGACCATCAGGGTCAGCGCGCGGGTCTGCGCGTCGCACAGTGCGCGGAAGTCGGCGAGCGAGCTGCGCACGATCTCGGCATTGCTGCGCGCATAGCCCAGCGGGGTGTTGATCTCATGGGCAACGCCCGCAACCATCTGGCCCAGCGAGGCCATTTTTTCCGACTGGATCAGCTGTGCCTGCGACGCGCGCAGATGATCCAGCGCCTGGCTGAGGTCCTGGGTGCGGGTCGCGACCTGGGCTTCGAGCGTCTCGTTGGCATGCTGCAGTCCGGCGTTGGCCTGATCCAGTTCGCGATAACTGCGGCTGAGGCGGATGCCCAGCCAGCCCAGGCCCAGCAGCAGGATCGCGGCATAGGCCACCAGCCACAGCCGGTACTGGTTGGCGACGGCGACCTGGCGCTCGTGCCAGTTCAGGTAGGCCTGTTCCACCGCCTGCAACTGCGGCCCGGTGGGGCGACCGAGGAAATTGTTGAGCTTGTTCATCAGCTCGGTCTTGTCGCCCAGCACTTCGTCGACGCCGGCGCGCAGGCGCTGCGCTGCCTCGCGGAATGCGGATGACTGCTGCTCGGCAATGCCGTCCAGCTCGGTCAGCCGCTCGGCGAGCACCGGTTGATTGACCGGCGTCGGGGTCAGCGCGAAGGTGATCGCTTCCGCCTTGATCTGGCGCAGCAGATCGCCGAGACGCTCGCGCACCTCGGCGCTGCCGCTGACCGCGGCGAGGGTGGCGTCGGCATGGACCGGGATCGAGTCGAGACTGTTGATCAGGCGCTGGGTCAGCAGCGTGCCGCGTGCCTCGAAGTCGAAGGACAGTTCGAACTTGTCCTGGATGGTGTCGAGAAAGGTCGCGAGTGCCTGATCCAGCTCCGGGTCCAGACCGTGCAGTGCGGCCGGTCCCTGATCGATTTCGTTGAGGGCGTCGCCGATCCTGCGCGTCAGTTCACCACGGTCATCGGTGGTGTCGCCGAGTGAGGTGGTACGCACCTGCATCACGTTGCGGTTGTAGTCGACATCGAGATTGTCGACCGCACGGATATTCGCCAGACGCAGCTGGTGCAGGTTGGTGTCGACGCTCTGGGTCTTGAACAGCAGGAACGCCAGTACGCCGATCGCGACGGCCGCGAGCAACACCAGCAGGATTTGCCGGATCTTCATCTCGTTTCCCCCAGTTCTCGCACGTCCGGATGTTGCCGTGAGCGGGTCTGTGCCCGCTTTGCCGGATCGCCGGCGGCAACTGTCGCCATAGTAGTGCCGAGCGACAGTAGGCGCGAGAGCCCGAACTGGCGTCACCTGTTTGCAGTAGACGCCTGGAGACTCAGCCAAACGGGGGATTCATTGCGGAAGCCGCTGCGCTGTAGTGACCCGAACTTCATCGGAGCGAGATCATGACCGGCACCATCGAACAGCGCTTGCAGGCGCTGGAGGACATCGAAGCGATCCGCAAGCTCAAGGCGCGCTATCTGTCCTGCTGCGATCGCAAGGACCCGCAGGGCATGCGCGCCTGTTTCGCCGACGGTCCGGTCGCGATCGACTACGGCCCCATCGGCCGGTTCGACGATGCCGATACGCTGGTGGCGCTATATGCGCAGGTCGCCTGCCATCCGCACATGGTCGAGCTGCATCACGGCGTGAACCCGCAGATCGAGATGCAGGGTGCCAGCCACGCGCGCGCCACCTGGGGGCTGCATTACTGCCTGATCAACACCGAAACCCAGACCGTGACCCAGCTGGCCGGGTATTACGAGGATGGCTACCGCCGCGTCGGCAACGACTGGAAGATCGCCAGCACCCGCTTTGTCCCGACCTCGACGCTGGCGCTGGATATCGGCAGCGATGCGATCAAACGGCTGTTTGCCGGGGCAACACCGCCGCCGCCGGCCTGAAGTGCGGGCTCAGGATTCGCGGCGGAAGGTCAGTACCAGCACATCGCGGTAGGCCGGCTGGCTCGGATCGACCGCCTGTACCGCGGTCACGCCGTGGTAGACCCGCTGATCGTCGATCAGCGCCGCATCCAGTGGGCGGGTCAGTGTGAAGCTGCCCAGCGAATGCCCGTCCGGGCGGTGGATCCGGGTGGTGCCGCTGGCGATGTTGTGGCGGTTCAGCAGCAGTACCAGCACGTAATCGACACCATCGCGGTGCATGCCCTCCGGCGTCGGCAGGCCGACCATGTCGAGCCGCGCCTCGATCCGGAACTGGTGGGCCTCGATATGCCAGCGCTGCACATCTGGCGCCAGCGCCGAGAACAGCGCGCGGCAGTACTGCAGCAGCGTCTGCATCGGCGCGCTGGCGGCAATCTCCGGCTCCACCGGCGCAAACCAGCGGGCAATGCCGCCGTTCAGGCGGTTGTACTCCAGGCCCTGGTAATGCGGCTGCGCCGCCAGTTGCCGGATCTCACCCTGGGGCTCGGCGGCAAACACGGCATGGCGCCGGCGCCGGTAGCGGCCGCCATCGGCCATGTGCGGGTCCAGCTCCAGGCGCTGCCAGCTGTCCTGGAAACGGGCCAGATCATCGAGACTGCCGTAGGCCTCCAGCAGCGGACGCATCGCCACGCCATGCAGGAACAGGTGCCCCTGCGCTCGCAGTGCGGCTTCCAGAGCGGAAGGCAAAGGGGCAGGGAGCGTGGCGTTCATGGGGCGCGGCATTCTACTCCTGAATGAGCGGCAACAGGCCCTTCATTCGCGTCCCTTGCCGCTGCTGGCTGCCGGGCTCAGCTTCCAGGCTGCAGCGGCTGCGACAGGATCCACAGGCCGGCAGTGGTGAACAGCACCATCAGCAGCAGCATCGGCAGCTGGCTCAGGGTTGCCTGACGGCGGGTGGCGAAGGCCTGCAGCGCTTCAAGGTGTGCCAGATACACGCTGACGATGTGCCCGAACACGATCAGGCCCACCTGCACATGCCAGACCGTACCCATGTCCGGGATGAACGGCGCGCGGAACCACTGCGCGGTGCCGAACAGATTCCAGCCGTAGCCGAACGGATCGGAAGCCAGGCTGAGCACTTTCAGGCCCTGCGTCTGCAGCAGCGTGTAGTAGTGGGTGACGTGATAGACCACCGCGATCGGGATCAGCGAAAAGGTGAAGCGCAGGGCCAGTTCGCGCAGCGGGGCGTGATCGCGCGCGGCCAGGCGCGTCAGCCAGATGAACAGCAGGTAGAGCGCGTAGTACAGCAATGGCGACAGCAGCGGCGCGACGGTCTGCCAGCCGAGGAACAGGCTGCGCAGCTTCGGGTAGGCCTGGAACGGGTTGCCGCCGACCCAGGGCTTGAGCACTTCATAGACATCGACCCAGAACAGCTTCATCCACACCACGGTCTCATGCAGACCGTCGAAGGAGGTGGAGGCCAGCATGAACAGCACGAACAGCAGCAGGCCGAGGCTGTCGGCCTTCTCCTGCAGCAAGCCCGCGAACGGCCAGCGCAGGCGCAGGCGACTGTGCGCGGCGCGCGGTTCGAGATCGGCTTTCGGCACGAACTCGACCGGCGCCACTTTGGCCAGCAGCCGGAACCACACCGACAGGAATTCGCAGTAGCGGAACCAGGCGCGGCTGCCGATCAACCAGACGCCCAGCAGGTTGAGTGCGGTGTAGGCCAGCAGCAGCACGCCCAGGGAAAACGGCTTGAGCTGCGCGAACAGCTCGATCCAGATGAACGCCAGATACAGCAGCAGCGCCGGCCAGTAGCCCAGCGGCTGCGGATAGCGCACGCGGCCTTGCGTCAGCGCCGGTGCGTGAGCTTGCAAGACATCGGCGATGACGCGCCAGGGGTTGAGCGCGGCGTACAGGTCGCCGAGCAGCAGCGTCAGATACGCAAAGCCGAGCAGGAACACGACCCAGAAAAAAGTCATGTTGAAATTGCCGTAGGCATTGCGCGTACCGAACAGGCCGGTGATCACGCACAGCAGCAACAGCAGCACGCTGAGGCCGCGCAGCAACGGCAGCACCCGCAGGCGCCGCAGCAGCCGTATCGGCGCTGCGGCACTGATGTCGTAGCTGCGCAGGCGCTGCTCGCCAGCATGTGTCGCGACGAAGTACCCGACCACCAGAAAGGACGTCACCAGGGCCGCCGCGGCGCCGTAGAGATACATCCACATCGGTACCGGCAGGTTGTAGACCTGGCCGAAGGAATGCGCGGCGGCGCTTGGCGACAGTGCAGCGAGCAGCAGCAGTGCCACCGCGCGGAG
Organism: Solimonas flava; assembly: GCA_040391865.1. Lineage (GTDB taxonomy): Bacteria > Pseudomonadota > Gammaproteobacteria > Nevskiales > Nevskiaceae > Solimonas. Next base: position 11,259 of record JBEBWZ010000015.1, on the reverse strand, counting down.
GCAGTGGCGATGGAATGCGCGGGGTTTCACTGCGGTGCGACCTCCAGCGTGCCGAGATCGAGATGGGAGCCGTGCAGCTCGAGACTGAAGCGACCGGCGTGCCGTGCAGTGAATGTCAGTGTCGTCGGGACATTGGCGCGCACCAGTTGATGCAAGTCGTAGCCGTGCAGATGCAGTTCATCGTCGCGGTCGGAGGTGATCTGCAGCTGCACCTCCTCACCTTGTCGCAGGTGTACGAGCTTGGGGCCCTCGATGTGCTGCACGTTGTGGATCACCCAGGCATGGCGGTGGATGCGCGCCGCTTGCGGCGTCACGGCAGTCGGTGAAGCTCCTACGACCGCTGCGCTGTTTTCCGACACGGCAGCGGCATTCGCGTGCGTTGGCGGCACCGCGATCATCACAGGCTGCGTGCCGGTTTCGACGGGGCGCAGATGGACGAACAGTGCCACCAGCAGGCAAACGCCAATGGCACAGAACAAGGCAGCAGCATGCTTCATTTCAGGACGAAGTCAGTTCGAGTAATTTTTACTATATACACAGATGGCACCGCTCTATAGCTTCCGGCATCGTGATGCTACCTGGGAGTAACGTGATGCGGCAGTTCGGGGGAAGAGTTGCGCCGGTGTTGGTGGCGCTGCTGTTGGCGGCATGCGGATCGAGCAACGCACCCAGTGACGACAGCGGGAGCCCGAGCATCAAGCCGGTGACGCGCTATGACATGGCCAATGCCTGCTATGCGTTGAAATCGGTTACGCAGTCGGCCTATGCCGTGCGCGGCAGCAACGGCAGTTATCAGGCCGCTGCGGTGGATGCGGCGACCGCAACCCCGTTCTTCATGAAGCCGACCGCGCTCGGCAAGTATCTGTTCTTCAGCGACGACGCATCGATGATGGCCGCGACCCGGAGCGGTCTGCAGCCGTATGCCGTGAACAGTGTCGCGGCACCGATGGAGGCCGCCGACTGGATCGTCGATCGCAATGCCGACGGCCAGTTCACGGTGTACTCGGCGATCGCCGCCAAGTTCCTCGCGGTGGATGTCGCCAGCGGCACACTGGTACTGGCCGAGGACGGCGACAACGCGAGGTTCGAGTTCGTGCCGGCGCGTGGCTGCAAGCCGTTCCCGGAACTGCAGACCAATGCCATCGGCAAGACCTTCAAGGGCCAGGGTGTCGACCAGCCGGTGCTCGGATTTGCCGACGTCCATGTGCACGTCAGTGCCACCACGTTCCTGGGCGGTGCGCATCACGGCTGGCCGTTCCATCGCTTCGGCGTCACCCATGCGCTGGGCGATTGCGCCGAGTCGCACGGTCCCAATGGCGTGCTCGATATCGTCGGCAACCTCATGGGTGGCCCCGGCAGTCCGCTGGCCACACACGATACGCAAGGCTGGCCGACCTTCGTCGATTGGCCCAAACGCGATTCGCTGACCCACGAAGCGGTCTATTACAAGTGGCTGGAGCGCGCCTGGATGGCGGGCATGCGCATCCTGGTCAACGATCTGGTCGAGAACGAAGTGCTGTGCCGCCTGCAATCGCTGGCCGGCACCGCCAATCTGGTGGGCTTGAACGTCGGCGATCTGCTGACCGACCTCAGCAAGCTGCCGAATCCGGCGCACTGCAATGAAATGAACAGTGCGGTCTCGCAGGTGCAGTTCATGCACGACATGCAGGACTACATCGATGCGCAGGAAGGCGGCCCCGGCAAGGGCTGGATGCGCATCGTCGAGAGCCCGCAGCAGGCGCGTGAAGTGATCAACGACGGCAAGCTGGCGGTGGTGCTCGGCATCGAGATTTCGCACCTGTTCAACTGCAAGGTCACCAAGGTGGGCGGCCTGCTGCCGGACATCAACAGCTGCGACAAGGACGAGATCGATACCCAGCTGAAGCGCCTGACCGATCTCGGCGTGCGCCAGATGTTCCCGATCCATGAGTTCGACAATGCGCTCGGCGGCAACGGCATCTTCGACGGCATGATCCTGAACGTCGGCAACTTCATCGACACACTGGGTTTCTGGGAAACCTACGACTGCCCGGATCAGGAGTACTTCTTCTCGGCCGGCGCGTCGATGGTGACGTCGCTGCCGCAACCGCTGGATCCGCTGACCAATCTGCTGAGCAATCTGACACAGGGCCTGCTGCCGCTGTATCCGAAGGCCAAGCAATGCAACAGGCGCTGGACCACGGAGCTGGGCGACTACGCATTCAAGCGCCTGATGGAAGAAAAGATCATCATCGAGGTCGATCATCTGGAACTGCAGATGAAGACCGAACTGCTCGATCTCGCCGAAGCCCAGACGCCGGTGTATCCGCTGGTCTCGACGCATGGCGGACACGGCGGCATCAGCATGGAGCAGGCCGGGCGCATCCTCGCCGGCGGTGGTCTGATCTATCCGATGAAGGGCAATGGTCGTGGCTTCGCCAACGATCTGGAGAAGCTGCGCACCATCAGGAGCGGCGATCAGCTGTTCGCGATGGGTTACGGTGCCGACACCAACGGTCTGGCGTCGCAATCCGGTCCGCGGGGTTCCGATGCTGCGCCGGTGCAGTATCCGTTCACGCTGTTCAGCGGTCCCGACTGGGGCGCCGAATTCAATCGTGTGCAGCCGATCACCTTCGAGCAATCGACGGTACCGGAAGGCAACCGCCGCTTCGACATCAACGCCGAAGGCCTGACCCACTACGGCATGATCGCCGACTGGATCGAGGAAGTGCGCCTTGAAGGCGGGCAGGAAGCACTGCGCGATCTCTACAACTCCGCGGAGCTTTATCTGCAGATGTGGGAGCGCACGCTCAACCGTTGAGCGCCACGCCAGTGTGACCAGAAAGCCCTCCTCGCGAGGGCTTTTTTTTGTGCCGCGAATTGCGTCCTCATCAAATTGCGCGAGCGCTCATCGCCAGCCCGCGACGATCAGTCCGATCACCGCGCAGACGAGCAGGGTCTTGATCAGGCTGACCCGGAATCTCAGCATGGCGAGCATCGCGCCGGCGCCCAGCGCCAGTGCGGCAAGATCCAGAGAGGCCCATTGCGGGATCGGCAGCTGCAGCCCGTAGCCCTGCCATTGGCCGACCTCCTTGAACAGGACGTGCAGCGCAAACCAGATCGACAGGTTCAGGATCACACCCACGATGGCAGCGGTGATGCCATTCAGTGCGGCGCCGAGTCCGGCGTGGCCGCGCAGGCGCTCGATGTACGGTGCGCCGAGGAAGATCCACAGGAAGCACGGCACGAAGGTGACCCAGGTCGAGAGCGTGGCGCCGAACAGACCGGCCAACAGCGGATCGAGTGTGCCGGGATCGCGGTAGGCGCCGAGGAATCCGACATAGGTCAGCACCAGGATCAAGGGGCCGGGTGTGGTTTCGGCCAGCGCCAGGCCCTGCACCATCTCGCCCGGCAGCAACCAGCCATAACGCTCGACCGCCTGCTGTGTCATGTAGGCCAGCACCGCGTAAGCGCCGCCAAAGCTCACCACCGCCATCTTGCTGAAGAACAGTGCTTCCTGGGTGTAGACATGGGCGGCCCCCAAGGTCAGCAGCAGGAGCAGCACCGGCAATCCCCATAACAGCACGCCGCTGAACAGGATCTTCAACACCCACTGCCCCTGTGTGGCGTTCGCGGACGTCCTCGGCGTGCTGTCCGCAGGTGATCGCAGCGGTCGCGGCGGAAAGTGTTGTGGCCAGAGACGGGCACCGAGCCAGCCGATCAGTCCGGCGCCAAGCACGATCAGCGGAAATGGTGCGTGGAAGGCGAAGATGGCGATGAAGGCCACGGCGGCCAGCCACCACAGTGCACGCGTCTGCAGGGCTTTCCTGCCCACGCGGAGCACCGCTTCGAGCACGATCGCGAGTGTTGCCGCCTGCATCCCGAACAGCAGGCCCTGCACCCAGCGCAGTTCACCATAGCTGACGTAGATGACGGCGATTGCCAGCATCAGCACGAAACCCGGCAGCACGAACAGGGTTCCGGCCACAAGACCGCCCCAGCCCCGATGCAGCAGCCAGCCGATATAGGTTGCGAGCTGCTGCGCTTCCGGGCCCGGCAGCAACATGCAGTAGTTCAGTGCATGCAGGAAGCGCGCTTCGGAGATCCATTGCCTCTCCTCGACCAGCAGGCGATGCATCAGCGCAATCTGCCCGGCGGGACCGCCGAAGCTGAGCCAGCCGAGCTTGACCCAGACGCGCAGCGCATCGCGGAACGGCACGGTCGGGATCGGGTCGTGCGCGGGAGGATGGTGCAGGGTTGTGCCGCTCATGCGAAGTCCGTGATTCTGTTCAATGCCGTGCGGTTGTGCCGTTTCACAGGCCTGCGCCTGCAATCTGGCGAATCGTCGGCGACAATGTAGCCCATGAATATTTCAGAACTGCCGCCGTCCCGGGATCTGGGTTACGGCATTACCTGCATCGACACCTTGCAGGAGCGTCCCAACCTCGCTGCCTGCTATCTGATCGAGCGCGGCCGCGACTATGCGTTCATCGAAGCCGGCACCGCGCATGGGGTGCCGCGGCTGCTGGCCTTGCTGGCGGCGCGCGGCATCGCCCGCGAGCGCGTCCGTTACGTGATCCCCACCCATGTGCATCTCGATCATGCCGGCGGTGTCGGCGTACTGATGCGTGAACTGCCGTCGGCGCAACTGGTGGCGCATCCGCGGGGTGCGCGGCATCTGATCGATCCGTCGAAGCTGATTGCCGGTGCCAGCGCGGTTTACGGCGCGGAGGCAGTGGCGGCGATGTACGGCGAGATCGCCGCAGTGCCGGAAGCACGGGTGATCGTCGCCGACGACAACGACCGCCTGCCGTTCGGTGAGGGCGAGTTGCTGTTCGTCGATACGCCAGGCCATGCGCGCCATCACTTCAGCATCTGGGACGCGGTCAGTCGCGGCTTTTTCACCGGAGACACCTTCGGTCTCAGCTATCGCGAATTCGATGGCCCGCAGGGGCCGTTCCTGATGCCGACCACCACGCCGGTACAGTTCGAGCCGGAGGCCTGGCTGGCGACCATCGAGCGCTACCTGTCGTTTGCGCCGCAGCGCATGTATCTGACGCATTACAGCGTGGTCGAAAACGTGCCGAAGCTGGCAGACGACCTGCGCGCGGGCTTGATGCGTTATCAGTCCATCGGACAGCGCTTGAAGGCGGCGCCGCAGCGCCACGAGCAATTGCGTGAAGCGCTGCTGCAGGACGCGCTGGCAACGCTGCAGGCGCAGCAGAATCCTATCTCGCCGGCGCGCGTGCGCGAGCTGCTGGCCTTCGACATGGAACTGAACGCACAGGGCCTCGGGGTGTGGCTGGACCGGCCGGCGGCATAGTGGCCGCGTTCGCCGGGCCCAGGTTCAGACCAGCCCTTTGGCGCGCAGTTCGTCCTTGAAATAGGCGTAGAAGATCGGTGCCGCGACCAGGCCGGCAATGCCGAACGCGGCTTCCATCACCAGCATCGCAATCAGCAGCTCCCAGGCCCGCGCCTTGATGTTGGAGCCGATGATGCGCGCGTTGAGGAAGTATTCCAGCTTGTGGATCACGATCAGGTAAGCCAGCGAAGCCATCGCCACATACAGGCCCTGGCTGAGACTGACCACGAAGATCACGGTATTGGAAATCAGGTTGCCGATGATCGGCAGCAGGCCGGCAATGAAGGTGACGGCGACCAGCGTCTTGATCAGCGGCAGGTCGACGCCGAACGCAGGCAGCGCCACGGCAAGGTAGAACCAGGTGAACAGGGTGTTGATGCCCGAGATCCACACCTGTGCGAACACCACGCGGCGGAAGACCCGCGCCATGTGCTCGGCGCGACTGACGATGTATTCGGCGAGCGGCCGCCGTTCCTGGGTGGCCACGGCTTTCTGCAGTGACAGCAGCGCGCCGATGACCATGCCGATCAGCATGTGTGCGAGGCCGCGGCCCAGTTCGCGTCCGGCAAGCTGCAGCTCCGCGGCATGCAGGCGCAGCCGTTCGACCAGTGCGATGCGCAGGCTTTCGGCGTCGTCCGGAATATAGGACAGCAGCCACAGCGGCAAACGATCTCGGGAGTTCTCGATGATCTCGGCCATGCGCTGCATCAGTAGCGGAATGCTTTCGCCGTTGCGCAGCACCGAAGCGATCGCGACACCGGCCGCGGCCAGGCCGGCAATCACGGCGGTGGCGATCAGCGTGACCGCGACCAGCCGCGGTCCGTCGCGCCCCAGGGCCTTCAGCCGGAACCACGGTGTCAGCAGATTGACCAGTTCGAACACCAGCAGTCCCGCCAGCAGGGCCGGCAGCAGGTGCAGCTGCAGGACCAGCAGCAGCACCAGCACCGCGCCGCCCCAGGCATAGAGATCGCGACGATGGATCGAAGCGGCGGGCAGGGCACGAAGGGGCATACAGGGCACGGAGGGCAGGGGGCTACGCATCATAATTCGGAACCGCTGCCGGCAACGTATGGCGCCCAACAAAAAGGCCGCCTTGCGGCGGCCCCATGAGAACGCTGATGCGCTCAGATGCCGTTGGCGACAATCTCCGAGGCATCCAGCAGCGGCAGTGAGACCGAGCCGCTGAGTTTCAGCGCTGGTACCAGCAGGTCGCGCGACCAGGTGATCGGGTACTGCGCGTGGAAGCCGTAAACCAGCAGCGCCAACTGGTCGCCTTCGGCGAGGCGCTCGGCAATGCCGGTCATGTCCAGCGTATGGCGGCCGAAGCCGCGTACCGGAGTCAGCTGGTCGTCGATCAGGTCCCAGCGCTGGGTGCCAGCCTTGCGGTGGCCGATGCCGATGAACAGGATCGGATCACATCCGAGCTGGATCACCGGCGTCACGCAGGTGGTCATCTCGAGTCCGGTGAGGCCGGCGATCTCGATGTCCAGCTGCGGTACGCCCGCGAGCACGGCGCCGCCTGCGCCGATGGTCTTCAGCGGTTGTGTCGCCAGCAGCGCCTCGCGTGCGGCGTTGCCGAGCAGGGCGCCGACCACGCCCAGCGCCGAGTTGAGCTGCGGCGTGGCACTGGCGATCTCGAAGGATTCGCCGCCGCGCTTGACGCTGCGCACGGCGATGGCGTCGTCATCGGCGAGGCTGAGGCAGACGTCGCTGCCGGTTTTCAGCGCCGCTGCAATCGAGCCCGACTGGCCGCGCAGCTTCTCTTCGAACCAGGCGAACTGGGCGTCGTTCAGGTTCACCGAACCGCAGTTGCCGCTGCCGCCGCCATCCTGGAAGTTGGGCAGCGTCAATGCCTGGTAGAAGGCATCGAGCGGGCCTTCCAGCGCCTCGGTGCTGAGCGGCAGGATGTGGCCGCTCTGGTGCGTCAGCAGGCGCACGTCGCCGCCGCGTGCCTTCATGCATTCGTAGTTGTGCAGACCGTCGTTGAAGTTGAACAGGGTGTCGCGGAAGCCCTGCATGATCAGCGCATCCACTGCGGGGATCGGGCCGGGCGGCACCAGGAAGGTATCGGGTGTGCCGAAGATGAAATTCTGCGGTCCGGGTGCGACGCCGTCGCAGAAGTAACGCACGCTGTGGTACGCGAAGAAATTGGTGCCGGCCTCGGGGAACTGATTGCTCAGCGCGCCCTGTGCCAGAGTTTCGATGATGGCCGTGTCCTGGCGTGTGCCGCCTTCGCCGAGTTGCTGCACCAGCGACTGCAGGGAGCCGGCCGGATCGGCCGGATTGAGGATCTGGGTCACCGACGCTTCGCCACCGACGCTGAGCAGCAGGGCCCAGCCCGATTTCACCACGTTGTTCGGATTGAGTGCGTAAACCAGATCGTGCGGCGTCACGTTGGGTGCGATCACCCGCAGGCGGTGCCTGGGATCGGCGCCGAACAGCAGGAACTGGTACATGCCGCCATATGAGCCGCCGTAGCTGCCGACATACATTTCGCCATTGCTGCGGCGACGCAGGCCTTCGAGATTCTCGGCCCAGTCCAGCAGTCCGACCAGGTTCTGGCCTTCGTAGTCCGGGTCCATGACGCGGACCGTGCCGCTGGATTCGCCGAACCCGCGCTGGTCGATCGAGATCACGTAATAGCCGGCGTCGTTGAGACGGCGGATGAAGCTGCCGTCCGCCGCCTCGGTCTGGCGCGAGCCGCCGTAGCCGTGGCCTTCAAGCACCAGCGGATAGGTCTTGCCGGCTTCGAGGCGCGTGGGCTCGAAGACCTGCACGATGGTGGTGTCGCCGGTGACTTCGGAAACGATCGCCTGACGGTAGGACGTCCCGTCGCGGCTGCTGGCGACCGGCACCCGCGCAGGGCTTTCACCGCCGACGATGCGGCTGTCGAGCGCACTGTCACTACTGCCGCAGGCGGCCAGCAGGCAGGATGCGAGGACTGCAACTAAAGGAATGCGTAGCACGGATGTTCCCCTGGAATCGTCGGCGCTATGGTGCGCCTTAGGTACCACATTACGCGCACGGAATACTGAAATCGAGTGGTAATAATGACTGTCGGATTACGGATGCGGGTGCTGATCCTGCTGCTGTGTGTGCTGCCATCGCTGAGCGCGTGCACCCTGCTGGACTACTACGGCCACCTTGCGAACGGGCAGTGGCAACTGCTGCGTGCACGCCAGCCGATCGCCGAGATCCTCGCCGATGAGCAGCGCGATCCGCTGCTGAAACAGCGGCTGCGGCAGGTGCAGACAGCGCGACGCTGGGCGGTCGCGGCACTGCAGCTGCCGGACAACGGCAGCTATACCCGTTATGCCGAGCTGGATCGTCCCTACGTGGTGTGGAATGTGTTTGCGACACCGGCCTATTCGCTGCAGCCGGTGGAACGCTGCTTCCCGATTGCCGGCTGTCTGGCCTATCAGGGCTACTACGCGCTACCGCGTGCGCAGCAGCGTGCCGACGAACTGCGTGCGGCGGGCAACGATGTGTACATCGGTGGCGTGCCGGCCTACTCGACGCTGGGCTGGTTCGACGATCCGGTGCTCAGCTCGATGATGCGCTGGGATGACGCCACCCTGATCGGCACCGTGTTCCACGAGCTGGCGCATCAGCAGCTGTATCTGCAGGGGGATACCCGTTTCAACGAGTCCTACGCCAGCTTCGTCGAACAGGAAGGCTTGCGCCAGTACCGCGCCAGCCATGCGCAAGCGCCGATCGCTTTCGATGCCGCCGCGCAGGCGCGCAAGGCGCAGTTCGTGCAGTTGGTGCTGGCCAGCCGCGAACGGCTGCAGGCGCTGTACCGGCAGACCTTGCCGGAGCCGGAGCGGGCCGCAGGCAAGGCGGCGGAGTTCGCGCGCCTGCGTGAAGATTACCGGCAGCTGCGCGATGGCCCCTGGGGTGGTTTCAGCGGCTACGACCGCTGGTTTGCCGACGGCACGCTCAACAACGCCAAGCTGCTGCCTTTCGGACTCTACGATGAAGACGTGCCGGCCTTCGCGGCCCTGTATGCGGAGCAGGGGCAGGACTGGGCGCGGTTTCATGCGGCGGCACGGCACTGGTCGCGGTTGCCGCTGGCGCAGCGACAGGCGGAGCGGCAGCGGCTGCAGGCGCTCGCGATACGACTACCGCCACTGCCGCGACCCGAATCCGAGGCCCCTCCCTGAGCCGGGCACCGCACCGGCGGCGCGGGCAGCGGGCGTGAATTTTCGGAGGCTTTCGGGGTCAGAGTGGGGCTTCACGACACTGCGGCAGGTCGTGGCGCTGAAGTACGAGGTTTCGTCACAGAGTCGGAGTAGGGTCTGGCAGCGGTAGTGCCAGCGGCGCAGGCCGCCACAGCGGGCCATTCCCCCTGTTTCAGGGGTATCAACCGCGGAGCGCGGTCTGCATCCTGAATCTCGGCGCACAGGGGTAGGTGCGCGGAGCTAATTGTGAGGAAATTGGAGTGTCACTGACTTATTTCGATGCCCTGTCGGGGCGCAATCGTCTCAAGCGGCGCTATCGCTGGGCCTGCTGGGGCTACGGCCTTGGGTTCATCTCGGGAGCGCTGCTGGTGCTGCTCCTGCAGTAGCTGTGGGGCGACTTCGCTCGCGGCTGCGGGTATCCTGCGCGGCTCGAATGCGCCCCAGGATCGGTAACCCCTGCCATGCAGCTGCACAACACGCTTTCCGGCCGTAAGGAAGACTTCATCCCGCTCGACCCGCAGCGGATCACGATGTACGTCTGCGGACCCACCGTCTACAGCTACGCCCATATCGGCAACGCGCGTCCGGCCGTGGTGTTCGACGTGTTGTCGCGCGTGCTACGCCGCCGCTTCCCGCAGGTGGTCTATGTCCGCAACATCACCGACATCGACGACAAGATCAACGCTGCGGCGGCGAAGGAAGGCGTCGATATCCGCGTCATCACCGATCGCTACGCCGCGGTCTATCACGAGGACATGGCGGCGCTCGGCGTGCTGCCGCCGGACTACACGCCGCGGGTTACCGAACATCTGCCGCAGATCGTGTCGATGATCGAGCGCCTGATCGACAGCGGCCATGCCTACGCCGCCGAAGGCCACGTCCTGTTCCATACGCTCAGCTATGCCGACTACGGCAAGCTGTCGGGCCGCGACGAGCAGGCGCTGATGGCCGGCGCGCGGGTCGAAGTGGCGCCGTACAAGAAGCATGCCGGCGACTTCGTGCTGTGGAAGCCTTCGACCGAGGATCAGCCGGGCTGGGAATCGCCCTGGGGCCGCGGTCGTCCCGGCTGGCACATCGAATGCTCGGCGATGGCCGAAGCCCTGCTCGGCGAGACCATCGACATCCATGGTGGCGGACACGATCTGATCTTCCCGCACCACGAGAACGAGATTGCGCAGTCCACCTGCGCGCATGGCGGCAAGACCTTCGCGCGCTACTGGCTGCATAACGGCTTCCTGAATGTCGATCACCAGAAGATGTCGAAGTCGGTCGGCAACGTGCTGCTGGTGCACGAACTGCTGAAGACCGTGCCGGGCGAGGTGATCCGACTGGTGCTGCTGACCGGGCACTATCGCCAGCCGGTGGACTGGAACGAGGACGTGGTGGGCGAGGCGCGCAAGAAACTCGATCGTCTCTACGGCGCCCTGCGTGAACTGGCCGAGGTCGAGCCGGCCGCCGATACCCAGGCGCCGCCCGCGTTCTACGCGGCGTTGGAAGACGATCTCAACACGCCGATGGCGCTGGCGGAATTGTTCGAGCTGGCACGCGCCGCGAACAAGGCACAGACCACGATCGAGAAGGCGCTGATCAAGGCGCAGATGCTCGATGCCGGCATCTTGCTGGGCCTGATCCAGCAGGACCCGGCCGTGTGGTTCGCACAGGCCCCGGCCGCCGCCGACGCGCCGGGCGCCGAAGAGATCGAAGCGCTGCTGGTACAGCGGCTCGACGCCCGCAGCA
>JBEBWZ010000014.1:0-40842 GCA_040391865.1 Solimonas flava | reverse complement strand
GCAGCACGTAGTCGGGATAGCCCTTGGGAATGCCGACGTCCAGCGCCTGCAGGCCGGCGCGCACACGCGCGATGGTGCCGTGGTGATCGCTGCCCTGGATGTTGATCACGGTGCCGTAGCCGCGCTGCCACTTGGTGACGTGATAGGCCACGTCCGGCACGAAATAGGTGAAGCTGCCGTCGGACTTGCGCATCACGCGGTCCTTGTCGTCACCGTAGTCGGTGGTACGCAGCCACAGTGCGCCCTCCTGCTCGTAGGTGTGGCCGGCGGCGATCAGCGCGTTGACGGTCTGCTCGACCTTGCCTTCGGTGTACAGCGAGCTTTCGAGATAGTACTGATCGAAGCGCACACCGAAGGTCTGCAGATCGATGTCCTGTTCGCGGCGCAGGTAGGCGACGGCGAAGCGGCGGATCGAATCGAGATCGTCGACATCGCCGCTGCCGGTAGCCGGCTCGCCATCGGAGGCGGCAACGGTTTTCTTTGCGAGGAAATCCGCGGCGATGTCGGCGATGTAATCGCCGTTGTAGGCGGAGGCCGGCCATTCGGCATCGCCCGGCTTGTGGCCGCGCGCGCGCGCCTGCACCGAGGTCGCGAGTGTTGCGATCTGCACCCCGGCGTCGTTGTAGTAGTACTCGCGATGCACCGCCCAGCCCTGCGTCTGCAGCAAGTTCGACAGCGCATCGCCCAGCGCCGCCTGACGGCCGTGACCGACATGCAGCGGCCCGGTCGGGTTCGCGGAGACGAATTCGATCAGCACCTGCTGGCCGCTGGCCTCGGTGTTCAGGCCATAGCGTTCGCGTTGCGTCAGGACCTCACTGACCACCGCCTGCACCGCGGTCCTCGCCAGAAAGAAATTGATGAAGCCGGGGCCGGCGATCTCCGCTTTCTCCAGCTGCGGCGAGGCCGGCAGGTTGGCGATCAGCAGCTCCGCGATCGCGCGCGGTGGCTTGCCCAGCGGCTTGGCCAGCTGCATCGCCAGATTGGTCTGGAAATCGCCGAACTTGGCGTCCTTGGTCGGGTCGAGCTGGATCGACGCCTGCGCGTCGGCATTGAACGCGGCCAGGGTCTTGGCCAGCGCAGCAGCAAGCAGATCCTGCAGATGGGTTTTCATGAGCGGATGGAGACAACGTGCGATCGGATGAGCCCGGCGGCGGCTGACCGGGCGCGGGCTCTGGGCCGCGAATTGTAGCGCCGGCTTCCCGCCGGCGCGGCCTTCGGTTAAGCTTCCGGCCGTTTTTGGGGAGTAGTCGTTCCGCGTACAGCGGAAGATCGCGTCAACATACTTGGCCTCGCGGCCATGGTGCGATCAGCCACAGGGCCTGCTGAGTCCTGCCGGTGTGACGAGACCAGGACACACGCAGCGGCCGCCGGGCGAGCTACGTGCGGTCCTGCGTTCATCGTCCTGCGCCCGGCCCTGAAATTACATCAAGACTCATGGAAGCTTTCTTCATCTCCACCGGCGCCGTGTTTCTCGGCGAGATCGGTGACAAGACCCAGCTGCTCGCATTGCTGCTGGCGACCCGTTTCCGGCGTCCGTGGCTGATCATCGCCGGCATCCTCACCGCAACCGTGTTCAATCACGCCCTGGCAGGTCTCGCCGGGCACTGGCTGCGTGGCCTGATCGCCCCGGAATGGCTGCCGTGGCTGGTCGGCGTCTCGTTCATCGCGGTGGGCCTGTGGGCGCTGAAGCCCGATACCGTCGAGGAAGCCGAGGCGCAGCGCAGCGGCAGCAGCGTGTTCTGGATCACCACCGTGGCGTTCTTCCTCGCCGAGATCGGCGACAAGACGCAGATCGCGACCACGGTGCTGGCGGTGCGTTACGACGCGCTGCTCGAAGTGATCGCCGGGACCACGACCGGGATGATGCTGGCCGACGTGCCGGTGGTGTTCCTGGGCGCCGCAGTTGCCACACGCCTGCCCTTGAAGCCGATCCGGTTCGCGGCGGCGGGACTGTTCATCGTGCTGGGCATCAGCGCACTGGTCTTCCGGCAGTCGCTGGGCGGTTGAGGCGGCGGCAGGCAGCGGCGTGCTTCAGCCGCGCCGCTGCCGTATGCCGGCAACGCGCGCCGGCGCCGGTTCGGTGGTCGTGCCGGCGGCACCCAGTTCGGCAAGGATGTTCTGCCACTGCGAATACAGGATGAAATGCCCGGCCTGCGCGACACGGTGCAGGGCCACGGCGTTCAGCTGCTGGCCGATGCGCTCGGCCAGCGCGATCGAGACGTGGCGGTCGCCCTCGCCGTGCCACAGGGTGACCGGTACCTGCACCGCGCTCAGATCGAAGCCCCAGTCCTGGGCCGCCAGCAGGGTTTCCCGTGCGAGATCGCGTTCTCCGCGTTTGACCGAGGCCAGCAGGCTTTCGAGGTAGGCCTTGCGCAGGCGAGGATCCTCGAACATCGCGCGATCGGCGTCGGTGACCCGCGCCAGCACCTGATCGAGATAGCGCTGCGGATTCTTGCGGATGCCGTTGACCATCACCCGCAACGTTGGCGGCAGCATGCGTGGCGCATAACGGGCCAGCAGCATGATCACGCGAAACGCGGGGAGGTAGTGGCGCAGGTCTTCGATATGGGTGAACGGCGGCATGCAGCCCACCAGCGAAACCCGGGTGACGCGCTCGCGTAGCTGTACCCCCGTGGCCAGCGCATACGAGGTGCCGCCGGAAAAACCGAGCACGGCGAAGCGGTCCAGTCCGAGGTGATCGGCCAGGGCGGCCACATCCTGCGGCCAATCGATGATGCGACGCTGCGGCAGCGGATCGGAATCACCGGAGCCGGGGCGGTCGGGGATGATCAGGCGGATGCCGTAGCGGCCCAGCAGGCTGTCGTCGGGATGCCGCTGCCCGCGTGAGCCGCTGATGCCATGCATCATGATCACCGGCAGATCGTCGGCCTTGCCGATATCGCAATAGGCCAGCCAGCGGCCATCGCGCAGTCGCAACCGGTTGTCGCCGTTGCCGGCGGCGCGGCTGCTGTCGCCGCCCAGCGGCGCCGCCTGTGGGGGGGCCGAGGTCAGCCAAACCGGACTGGAGTACAGGGTCTGCAGCAGCTCGGGCTGGCGCCGCACCCCGACCTTGGCAAACACCGATTTGAGTTGCGCGCGCGTGGTATGGATGGTGACGGTGCGTTCGGCGGCCAGCTGTTCCAGCGTGCGGCCACGCACCAGGCCCTGCGTCAGCTGTGCCTCGGCCGGCGTCAGGCCGTACGCCGTGATCAATGATGTTTCCGACAGTTGATGCAAGGCGCGGCTGGCGACGAACACCACGGCGCGACCGGCCTGTTCGCGCTGGCCCTTGAACACCATGTGCGAAACCAGGATCGACAGCGCATCGTCGCTGTGCGTGTCCAGATGCAACTGCTGGCTGCTGCGGGCAGTGCGATCGATGACCTGGTGGAGCGCGTCCTGCAATCGCTGTGGTGGCGTTGCTCGCAGCAGGCCGCCCTCGATCCTCAGCAGTGGATGGTGGCGCGTGATTTCCAGCAGGGCGCGATTCATGCCGGCAATGCGGCCGTCGCGATCGACGATCGCCATCCCCAGCGGCAGCCGGTCGAGCGCGCTTTCGAGCAGCGCGCGACCTTCCTCGGCCTCGGTCAGTTCCCGGTGCAGCGCGTTGGCGCGCACGAAATGCGGCGCCAGCAGCGCCAGCAGCTGCAGCTCCCCGGAAACGTGATTCTCATCCGGTAGCGCATCGTGCTCGAACCATTGCGTGAGCAACTCCTGCATACGTGTCGGATCGAGTTGCGGCGTTTGCTCATCCGGCTGCTGCAGGTAGCCGGCAATGCCATCCAGCAGCTCCGGCCACACGCTGAGGTCGGTTGCAGCGTCGTAGACCAATCCGATCAGTTCGGACAATGCACGCGGAGTATTGACGGCAGTGGTCATGGTGGGAGGGATGGTGGATATGGGGGGCGTGGCAGTGTCGCAGAGCCGCGGCGACTTCCCAAGCACGCGGCGCCGCGATCGCGGCACAGACCGCATTACCCAAATGGGTAATGCGGCGGGACGGACGATGCTGGCAAGGTCACCCCAACCGCGACGACCCCTGCAGAGACCAGCGCAGGCGTCTCCGGGCGGAGCTCATGCAGGATCGTAGCGGCAACTAATTTTCGGGAGAAACCGATGAACAAACAACTTCTTGTGATCGCGGCACTGGGCGGGTCCCTGCTCGTCGCCGGCTGCGGTAGCGACGATGGCGGCGGTTCGGGGATCGGCGGCGACTTTCCGACCGGTGCCGTTGCGCTGGCGACGGCGGATGACGCCAACCGAGAATTGAACAACGCCTTTGCGTTCATGCAGGACATCAGCAACGAAATGGCGGATGTCGGCGCGGCGGCCGGCAGCCTGCCGCCCGGCGACGTCGTTGCGAAGCGCGCGAAAGCGGCGAGCAGCTGCGGGGTCAGCGGCACCTATGAGACGGCGGCCGGTGAGGGCAGCCATGACTTTCCGCTACTCGATATCAAGGGTGTGCAGGTCGAGTATGTAAGGACGGTGCTCAACAACTGCAAGTCTGGCGAGGGCAGCTATTCCTGGACCAGTCATGGCAACCATGAGGCTGGTCAGTCCGGCGTGCGTGATGACGGTTCGCAGTTGTTCTATATCACCATGGGCGGCAGCAACGGCCAGCCGTTTGTCGAGACCGAGCAGGGTACGGGCTGGTCCGGCATTTATTCCTCGCAGATGCTGCTGGAGATGCGACGGAAGAATGACGAGCAGGGTGAGGTGCGGGTCATCGGCCAGTATGAGGATGACGAGCACTGGACCGAAAGCAGCGGCAGCGGCACCTATACCGGCAAGGGTCGGTATGGCGAAGAGGGCAAGCCGATCATCGTGTCCTATGACGCGGACATGGTGACGATCCGTGATTTCACCCTGGCTTACGAGTCGAGCGAATGCGCAGGCGGCAAGGTCACGATGTCGACGCCGGTCGGTCATGACCTCGACATGCAGAGTCGCTATCCGCGCGGCGGCAAGCTGGAAATCCGCTCGGGTGCCAACAAGGCCGTGTATACCTTCAATACCGATGGTAGCGCCACGCTGCATCTCAACGAAGGTGTGGGTATGTCGTTGTCGGCTGAAACGGTGCAAGACGCGATCAATTCCGATCCTTGCTGAGCTTTCAGGGGCCCTGGTCCGATAGCGCTGTTGGCGTGCTCGGGCCGACCCGATATCCTCGCCGCGCCGTTGACGCGGTAGCTTGCCAACAAGCGCGCGATGCGAGGTGCGGCGATTACGGGTCCGGGTTCTGGAAACAGGACTCGGACCTTTCTGGTTTCAATTTATCGGTTGGGGGATTTGTGAAGAAACTGATTTTGGCGGCGGGGCTGCTGTGCGTGTCGGCAACGGCCATGGCGGAGGATGTGGCGTCCACGCATGGCGTCGGCGCGCGTATCGGGACCGATGGTATCGGCCTCAGTTACACCTACGGTCTGAACAAGTACGTGGATCTGCGCGCGGGCTACAGCTTCGGCTCGTACAGCTACGACGATGACGACGAGGGCATCAACTACAAGGCCAAGCTCAAGCTCGGCGCGCTGTCGGGCCTGATCGACATCAAGCCATTTGCGGGCGGCTTTCGCATCACGACCGGCGTTTACAGCGCAGCGCCGGAGCTGACGCTGAACGCCAGCGGCCGCGACGTCTATGAGGTGGGTGACAGCGAATACGACGGCGACCTGCGTCTCGACGGCGGCTTTGATCTCGGCTCCGCGGCACCGTATCTCGGCATCGGCTGGGGTGGCACCACCAACGGCAGCGGCTTTGGCGTCAGCTTCGATCTCGGCGTGCTGTTCACCGGCTCGGCGAAGATTGATCTGACCGCATCGGGTTTCGCCTGTGATGTCACCGATGTCGGTTGCGATCCGACGGTCGCCGGTAGCCCCGGCCGTATCGATGTCAGCAACGATCCGACCTTCCAGGCCGAACTGGCCAAGGAACGCGCCGATCTGGAAGACGATGCCACGGACTTGAAGCTGTGGCCGGTGCTGAACCTGGGCCTGCACTACCGCTTCTGAGCGTTTCGCGTTGTACCGAACGGGGCCGCGAACTGCGGCCCCGTTTTGTTTGCGGCACCGTGCGCTAGAACAGATCGGCGGGATCGACGTCCACCGACCAACGCACGCCGCGCGCTTCGGGCAGGCCGCTCATGCGTGGCACCGCGGCGGCGAGCGCGCGATGCAACGCCGCACGGCTGGCGGATTGCAGCAACAGCTGTGCGCGCGCGTAACCGGCACGACGCTCCATGCTTGAAGGGATCGCATCGGTCACGATCACGCCCGCGGTATCGGCGAACAGTGCGCCGGCGGCGGTCAGAAATCGCAAGGCAACGCCTTGTTCGCGCGCTTCGGCGCGCAACAGCACCAGATGCGAGAACGGCGGCAGGCCGGCGCCCTCGCGCTCGCGCAGCAGGGCACTGGATAAGGCGTCGTAACCCTGTTCGACCAGCGTGCGCAGCAGCGGATGCTCTGGTTCGTGGGTTTGCAGCCAGACTTCACCCGCACTGCCGTCGCGACCCGCGCGGCCGGCCACCTGGGTCACCAGCTGGCCCATGCGTTCGATCGCGCGGAAGTCCGCACCGTAGAGCGCCTGATCGGCGGAAACGATGCCGACCAGCGACAGGCCGGGAAAATCATGGCCCTTGGCGAGAATCTGGGTGCCGACCAGGATATGGATGCGGCGCGCACGGATGTCGTCGAGCAAACGGGCCAGCGCCGCCGGGCTGCCGATCCTGTCGGAATCGAAACGCTCGACGCGATGACGCGGAAAGCGGTTGGCCAGCGCCTGCTCGATGCGCTCGGTGCCCTGCCCCATCGCCACCAGTTCCTTGCCGCCGCAGGACGGGCACACCCGTGGTATCGGCTGCTGCGCGCCGCAGTGATGGCAGACCAGCAGGCCGCGTGCACGGTGCAGGGTCATGTGCGCATCGCACTCGGTGCACGGCGCGCTCCAGGCGCAGCTGTGACACAGCAGCACCGGCGCATAGCCGCGGCGATTGATGAACAGCAGCGCCTGGCCATCCTGATCGAGACAGCGTTGCACCGCGCCCAGCAGTTGCGGCGAGAGGCCGTCGCGCAGCGGTTGGTTGCGCACGTCGAGAATGCGCACGGTCGGCGGCGCGCCATCGTGGACCCGGCGATGTAGCCGCACATGGCGATAGCGGCCGTTGTTGGCGTTATGCAGGGTTTCCAGCGCCGGCGTGGCGGTACCGAGGATCACCGGCGCGCCCAGTCGCTGCGCCCGCACGATCGCGACATCGCGCGCGTTGTAGCGGAATCCGTCCTGCTGCTTGTACGAGGCATCGTGTTCCTCGTCGACCACGATCAGGCCCAGCCGCGCAAACGGCACCAGCACCGCCGAGCGGGTGCCGACCACCACCCGCGCGCGGCCATCGCGTGCGGCCAGCCACGACTGCTCGCGTTCGCGATCGCCGAGCCCGGAGTGATAACCGACCACGCCGTCGCCCAGGCGCTCGCGAAAACGTGCGAGCAACTGCGGCGTCAGCCCGATCTCCGGCGCCAGCACCAGCACCTGCCGTCCCAGCGCCAGTTGGTCCTCGATGCGTTGCAGATACAGCTCGGTCTTGCCGCTGCCGGTCACGCCCTGCAGCAAGCTCACCGCAAAACCCTCGCCATCGCGCAGTGCGCGCAGGGCGGCGTTCTGTTCCTCCGTCAGCGTCGGCGCCTGCGTGCGTGGCGGCTGCGCACGCGCCGGTTCTGCGCGCTGTTCGATCCAGCCCTCATCGAACAGGCGACGACGCATCGCCGCGGCGATGGCAGCCAGCGGCAGCGGCCCCGGCAACAGAGACTCCAGCGCCGCGCGTTGTGCGCGCTGCCGCGCCGGCAGGCTGGCCAGCGCGGCATGACCGGCAGCGGTCAGGAACAGGGACTGCGGAACGTCGGCAACGGCGGGGGCGCCCTTCTTGAAACTGCCGGGCATCGCCGCCGCCAGCACCTCGCCCAGCGGGTGCTGGTAATAGCCGGCAGCCCATTCGCACAGCCCCAGCAGTTCCGGCGGCAGCAGCGGCTCGGTGTCGAGCAGCTCGGCCAGCGGCCGATAGTCACCGGGCTCGCCGCTCAGCTCGCGGGGCGGATGCAGCACCACGCCCACCAGCTGCTGCCGCCCGAACGGCACGCGCACCCGCTGTCCCGGGCGCAGCGGCGCGGGCAGGCCTTCCGGCACCTGGTAATCGAAGCACCGGTGCAGCGGCACGGGGACGGAAATGGTGACCAGATGAGGATGCACAGCCTGTGGATAACCTTGTGGACGTTTGCCGAGTGGCGGTTTGCCTTGCGCGGGCAGTGGCCGTTGCGGCGGCCTTCTGTCCCGGGGATGTCACAAATAAATCAATAAATATTATGGGGTTGCGGCAATGTGCCGAGAAATTGGCGGATGTTGCTATTGATTGTGACGGCGGCCCATGTTTGAGCGCTGCTGTGCATAAGGAAAGATTCGGGCGTTGATGATAAACATCCGCGGGCTTGCCAACGGCCGCAAGTCACGGCCGCACCCCTGGCGACTGTCACCTTTCTGTCGCAGCGTGCAGCGCACCTTGAGCGGATAATCGCGCGCCATGAACGGCCTTTTGCCAGACCCTCACGCCCCATTCCCGGGATCGCCGCTGGCGGCGGCGCGCTGCGGCCGGAAGCGGCGATGACGCCGCAGGAGCGCGCACTGCCGGCCCTGATCTGCGGCGCGATCCTGATCGGCCTGGCGCCGATCTTCGTGCGCCTGGCCGATGTCGGACCCAGCGCGGTGGCGTTCTGGCGCCTGTTCCTGGCGCTGCCGGTACTGCTGCCGTGGTGGTGGCGGGCGCGCCGCCTCGCTGCGTCTGCCGCAGTGGCGCATTCGCCACGCCGCGAGCCGGAGCGATCCTCGTGGCGGCAGACCTGGCCCTGGGGGCTGATGCTCGGTGGCGTGTTCTTCGCCGGTGATCTCGCGGTCTGGCATCAGTCGCTGCACTGGACCTCGGTGGCCAATGCGACCCTGCTGACCAATCTCGCGCCGGTGTGGGTGACGCTGGTGGCCTGGCGTTTTCTCGGCGAGCGGATCGGCGGCGGCTTCGTGCTGGGTCTGCTGCTGACGCTGTGTGGCGCGGTGGTGCTGATGGCCGACAGCCTGCAGGTCTCGGCACAGACCGTGTGGGGGGATCTGCTGGCGGTGCTGACCTCGCTGTTCTACGCCGGCTACCTGCTGGTCATCAGCCGCAACCGTGCGCGGTATTCGACGGTGGCGGTGATGTTCTGGACCAGCGCCACCGCGGCGCTGGTGGTGCTGCCGCTGGCCTGGCTGGCACCGCAGCCGTTCTGGCCGCAGTCGGCGCAGGGCTGGGGGATCGTTGCCGGCCTGGCGTTGTTGTCGCATGTCTGCGGCCAGGGGCTGATCGCGTATGGCTTTGCCCATCTGCCGGCGTCGTTCTCGGCGGTGAGCCTGCTGCTGCAGCCGCTGGCGGCGGCGCTGTTCGCCTGGGGGCTGCTGGCCGAGGCCTTTGGTGCACAGCAGGCGCTGGGCGGTGCGATCGTGCTCGCCGGCATCCTGCTGTGCCGACGAATGATGGCGCGCGATCGCTAGTCGCGAGGCGTGTTCAGCTCGTCGACTTGTCGCCGGTGACCTGCGGCCGGCTGGTGCGCGTGGCCAGCAGGATGCGCTGCGGCTCGCTGGCGTCGACGATCTCCAGATGGTCGTCATGCACCGCCGTGATCACCGCCACGAATGGCATCCCCGGCACCTGCGGATCGCGGTAGCTGACGGTGTCGCCGACCTTGAAGGTCGCGGCATCGAAATTGAATTCGAACGGGCAGTGCTCGTCGGTCATGGGTGACCCCGGTGATGGCAGACTCAGCGGCAGCGCACCGGACGCAGGTCCGGATCGGTCTTCAGTTCCTGCAGGCGGCTGCGCACCGCGTTCGCATCCGGCAGGTCCGGAAACCGTTTCAGGAAGCCGCGCAGTTCGCGCTCGACGCTGTCGGCGTCGCTGCAGGTGCAGACGCCCAGCGTCACCACTTCCTCGAGATCGCGCACGGTCTGCTGCGCGAAGGCGCGATACGCCTGCGGATACCGGGTCGCATAGCCGCGCCAGTCGGCATACAGCTGCGGCAGGATGTCCTCGCCGAAGCGCACGCAGGGCGTCGGGCTGTTGCCGAGGCTGAGATAGCGCGGCATCAGCTCGGCGCTCCACAGATCGTTGTACAGCTGGAAGAACGCCTGATCCTCGGGGGCGCCATGCGCGCGTGCCTGCTTGTACAGGAACGCCGCATCCGGCTGTGCGTAGATGTCGTAGCCGCGCGACAGCTGGAAACCGCGCAGCTCCGCCTTGAGCGCATCGAACTCGGCGTCACTGAGCGTTTCGATCCAGGCGGTGTCGCCATCGGCCTGCAAGGCCATCATCGCGTCCTGCGCCGCTTCGGCGGCGGCCAGCAAGGGTTGCAGCGACAGCGGCGCCCGCGCCTGCTCCACGGTGGTGAGCGCGGCCTGATAGGCCGATACCGCGGCAGGTCGCGGGGTCTGTGCCAGGCTCAGGGTGGAAACGATCAGCAACAGTGCGGCAAAAAGGGAATGGCGGCTCATCTCGCAGCGGCAGGGTTTGAGGTTCGCCTGCATCTTAGACAATCGGGCGTGGCGGCGAGCGTCGAACCGGCGTGTGCGCCGGGTAACGGATGTCGTTCAGCGTGCAGTCGGGTTGGTTCAGTAAATTAGCTCCCACGAGATCACCCCCCCGATCTCCAGGAGGCCTCCCCCGCCTCCGAGCCCCAGGCCCGCAGTCCTCCCCCGGCTGCGGGCTTTTTTGTGGCTGACGATCTTGATCTGGGCCCGTTGACACGACACCGATGCGGCTCCGGGCATTGCTGTGGGCTTTGCGAGGTACTGCATTTGGCCGAGGGTCGCGGCGCCTTAACTGCGCACAATAGCCGCAACACAATCCGGCACGCGGGATCGATCCGCGGAGCAACGACGGGGGAGATCGGCATGAACAGCAGCAGCACGGCGGCACGGCGTCGCCAATGGCTTGCGGGCGCGGTGGCGTTGACGATGGCCTTGACGGCGCAGGCCGCCAGCCAGATCGACAATGCGGCGCTGGCCAACGAAGCCGACGGCAGCAACTGGGCGGCCTGGGGCCGTACCTTCAGCGAGCAGCGCTTCAGTCCGCTGGATCAGATCAACAAGGACACGGTCTCGCGGCTGGGCCTGGCCTGGTCGCTGGAATTGCCGGATGTCTGGAACGTGTCCAGCCAGCCGGTCGCGGTCGATGGCGTGCTGTATCTCGCGGTCGGCTACAGCGTGATCTACGCGGTCGATGCGCGCAGCGGTGAGACGCTGTGGAAATACGATCCCAAGGTCGACAGCCGCAAGATGCGCATGGCCTGGGGCAGCCGCGGCCTGACCTTCTGGAACGGAAAGATCTACGCCGGGGTGCAGGACGGCCGCCTGTTCGCGCTCGATGCCAGGACCGGCGCCCTGGTCTGGGAAACGCTGACCACCGAACCCGGTGACAACCGCTACATCACCGGCGCGCCACGGGTGTTCAACGGCAAGGTGATCATCGGCCACGGTGGCGCCGACTTCGGCGGCGTGCGCGGCTATGTCGGCACCTACGACGCCGAGACCGGCAAGCTGCTGTGGCGCTGGCATGTGGTGCCCGGCAATCCGGCCGACGGCTTCGAAAACAAGGCGATGGAGGAAGCCGCCAAGACCTGGAGCGGTGAGTGGTGGAAATACGGCGGCGGCGGTACCGCGTGGAACGCGATGACCTACGACCCGGAGTTCAACCGCGTCTATATCGGCACCGGCAACGGCGGGCCGTGGAACGCCAAGCTGCGCAGCCCGGGCGGCGGCGACAATCTGTATCTGTGCTCGGTGGTTGCGCTGGATGCCGACACCGGGGAATACGTCTGGCACTACCAGACCACGCCCGGCGAGACCTGGGATTTCAATTCCACGATGGACATGGTCAGCGCCACCATCGAGATCGACGGCCAGCCGCGCAAGGTCTTGCTGCATGCGCCCAAGAACGGCTTCTTCTACGTGCTCGATCGCGAGACCGGCAAGCTGATCTCCGCCGAAAAGATCGCGAAAGTGACCTGGGCCGAGCGCGTCGATCTGAACACCGGCCGTCCGGTCGAAGTGCCGGGCGCGCGCTATGAAAATGGTGAAGCGCTGATCTGGCCCGGCTCCGGCGGCGCGCACAACTGGCATCCGATGGCGTTCAGCCCGGATACCGGACTGGTCTACATCCCGGCGCGGGAAATGGCCGGTTACTACGATGACCGCGGCTTCACGCCCAAGACCTACAACATGGGCCGCGACGGCCCGATGGGGATCAAGGGTTTCTTCGACGACGTGCCGAAGAATGCCGGCAGCAGCTCGCTGCTGGCCTGGAATCCGCAGACGCAGACGCAGGCCTGGCGGGTCGAAACCCCGGGCGCGACCGCCGGCGGCGTGATCGCCACGCAGGGTGGCCTGGTGTTCCAGGGGCGCGCCGACGGAAGCTTCCAGGCGCACGACGCGCGTACCGGCGAAGTGCTGTGGAGCCATGACCTGGGCGTCGGCACGCAGGCGCCGCCGCTGACCTACATGGTCGATGGCAAACAATATGTATCGGTGCTCGCCGGCTGGGCCGGCGGCCAGATGCTGCTGGGTTCGCTGAGCGCGCAACACGGCTGGGTCGGGCGCGAGCATCCACGACGGCTGCTGACGTTCGCACTCGACGGCAAGGCGCAGCTGCCGCCGGCGCAGCCGCGCACCGAGACCCAGGTGCTGGCGGCGCCTGAGTTCAAGGTCGACGCCGCCAAGGCCGAGCAGGGCAAGCTGCTCTACAAGGATTGCGTGATCTGTCACGGCGTCGCGGCGGTGGCCGGCGGTTATGCGCCGGATCTGCGCGCCTCGGCAGTGCCGCTGTCGGCCGATGCATTCAAGGCCATCGTGCAGGGCGGTGCGCTGGAGGGTCGCGGCATGCCGCCGTTCGCCGAATTCAGCGACGATGAACTCGGCGCCCTGCAGCACTACATCCGCCAGCGCGCCGAGTACACGCCCTCGGTCTGGGATCAGGTCAAGACGGTGTGGGGCTTCCTGGTGCTGCTGCTGAAGATGCAGCTGGCCAAGCTCGGCTGGATCTGAGCCTGTCGGCCCGGTGCGTGGCGGCGGTCCGGGTGTCTAGGCGCCGGGGCCGCAGTCCATGCAGTGTGCGACCGGCTTGGGCCCCATCTGCAGCTCGCGCAACAGTTCGCGCAAGGCGGTGCGCACGCCTTCCTCGATCACCGGGTGATAGAACGGGCTGTCGAGCATCTGCTGCACCGTCACCTGCTGCTGTACCGCCCAGGCCAGCAGATGGCCGATGTGCTCCGCGGCCGGGCCGATCATCTCCGCGCCGAGAAAGCGCCCGCTGTCGCGCTCGCCGTAGACCCGCAGCATGCCGGCATTGACGCCCGCGACGCGGCTGCGGCCCTGCTTGGCAAAATCCACCGCGCCGATCGCGAAGCCGACGCCGGCCTGTTGCAGTTCACGGTAGCTGCGCCCCGCCAGCGCCATCTGCGGATCGCTGAAGGCGATGCCGAGCGCGGCACTGCGCGGATGGCGCCGCAGGTCCGGATAGCGTCCGGCGTTGTCGCCCGCGATCCTGCCGAGGTCGGCTGCCTCATGCAGCAGCGCGCGTGTCGCCGTGACATCGCCGGCAATGAACAGGTGACTCTGTTCGATCTGCCCGGTATGCGGATCGAAGCTCGGTAGGCCCCGGTCATCGAGCCGCACGCCGCTCGCCTCCAGCTTCAGTCCCGCAAGGTTCGGCCTGCGGCCGGTGGCGGCCAGCAGCAGGTCGTAGCGCTCGCGATGGGCGACGCCGTGCTCGCTGAAATCGACCTGCACCTCGTCGCCGACGCGCGTCAGCTGCAGCGACTGCGCATCGCCACTCAGCGGCAGCCGTTCCGACAGCAAGGTCAGCGCATGGGCCTGCAGCACTGGGTCGCTGAGCGGCCCGAGCTTGTGGTTGCGCGCCAGCAGCCGCACGCGCACATCGAGTGCGTGCAGGGCCTGCGCCAGCTCGAGGCCGATCACGCCGCCGCCGACCACGGCGATCGACGCCGGCAGCCGCGTCCACGCGAACACGTCGTCGCTGGTGATCAGGCGATCGCCCAGTGCGCGACGCCATACGTCCGGAACCTGCGACCGCGAGCCGGTCGAGATCACGATGCGGTCGGCGCGCACCTGGCTGCCGTCGGACAGGGCCAGCGTATGCGCATCGACGAAATGCGCCTGCGCTTCGACGCGACATTCGGCGGGAATCTCGTGGATGGTCTTGAGCACGAAGCCGACGAAACGGTCGCGCTCGCTGCGCACGCGCTCCATCACTGCCGCGCCGTCGACGCGCACCTCGCTGACGTGAACGCCGAAGCGATCGCTGTCACGGGCGATGCGCGCATGCTCGGCGGCGGCGATCAGCAACTTCGACGGCATGCAGCCGACGCGCGCGCAGGTGGTACCCCAGTGCGCGCCCTCGATCAGCAGCACGCGATCGCTGTGCTTGCTGGCCGCACGATAGGCGCTCATGCCGGCGGTGCCGCCACCAATGATGGCGATATCGAACTGACGCATCGGGGTCTCCATGGGCACGGTGGTCCTACGCTAGCACCCCGCGGCTGAACCGTCGCCGCTCAGCAGCCCTTGCGCTGCGCCGCGGTCGACAACTCTTCGAGACGTGCGAGGAACTGCTCGCCCTGGGCCTGACCATACGGCCGCCGCATCCGCGCTTCGATCATCTGCTGTTCTTCGAGCAGGCCCTTGCAGTCGGATGACAGCTGATCGGAGGCGCGCGGTTTCGGTGCGGCCTTGATCGCGAAATCTTCCTGCACCGGCTCCAGCGTGGTGAACGAACCGGCTTCCATGCCGGGATCGGCATCGTGGTTGCCGGCAGCACCGCCGTTGCCCATGTTCGGCAGGCGCGGGTCCAGTGCCATCTGCGGTGTCGCTGGCTGGTTGCGCCGGTCGGACTGGTACTTGGCGTAACCCAGCACGGCAATGACCGCGACGCTGAGCAGCATCACCACCCACAGCACCGGATCGCGGTCTGCGGCCGCCTTCTTTTTCCTCTGGGGGGCTTTGAGTTCCGTCACGGCATTTCTCTGAGGGTCAATCACGAAAAAATAGTGCAGGGCACGCGGTCGCGTCCACCCTGTGCGGCAACACCGCGCCATCAATGGCTGCGGACCTTACAGCATGGTGCCGCTCAGGATCAGCGCGGCGATGCTGAAGTAGATCACCAGGCCGGTCACGTCCACCAGCGTGGCCACGAACGGCGCCGAGGCACTGGCCGGATCGAACCCGAGGCGTTTCAGGATGAACGGCAGCATCGAGCCGGACATCGATCCGAAGGTGACGATGCCGATCAGCGCGGCGGCGATGGTGAAGGCCAGCAGCAGCCAGTGCTCGCCGTAGTCATGCAGTCCGGCCAGTTGCCAGATGGTGATGCGGATCATCGCCAGGGCGCCGAGTATCGTTCCCAGCACCAGGCCGGTCGGCAGCTCGCGCAGGGCAACCCTCCACCAGTCGCCCAGCCGCAGTTCACGCAGCGCCAGGCTGCGGATCAGCAGCGAGGTCGCCTGCGAGCCGGAGTTGCCGCCGGAGCTCATGATCAGCGGGATGAACAGTGTCAGTACCACGGCGCGCGCCAGTGCGTCCTCATAGTGCTGCATCGCGCTGGCGGTGAGCATCTCGCCCAGGAACAGCACGCTCAGCCAGCCGGCGCGCTTGCGCAGCATCTCGAAGAAACCGATCTGCATGTACGGCTTGTCCAGAGCCTCCATGCCGCCGAACTTGTGCACGTCCTCGGTGGACTCCTCGATCAGGGCATCGAGGATGTCGTCCACGGTGACGATGCCGAGCACATGGTGTTGCGCGTCGACCACCGGAATCGCCAGCAGATCGTGGCGGCGGATCAGTTGCGCCACTTCTTCCTGATCCAGCAGCGGATCGACCGTGACCGGCGGATTGACCTGGGCCACATCCAGGATCGGATCCTCCGGACCGCCGGTGATCAGCCGGCGCATCGTCACCACCTGCACCAGCTGCCGGCTCTGCGGGTCCAGCACGTAGATCGCATACACCGTCTCGCGGCTGCGCTCGACCTCGCGGATGTGCTGCAGCGTGCGGGCCACGGTCCAGTCTGCCGGCACGCTGACGAACTCGGTGGTCATCAATGCGCCGGCGGTGTTCGCCGGATAGCCGAGCAGGGTCTGGATCGACTGCCGTGCTTCGCTGCTCAGCAGCGGGATCAGGCGCGCGCGTTCGTCCTCGTCCAGCTCATGGACGATGTCGGTGGCGCGGTCGTCGGCCATCAGGCCCAGCAGGGCGGCGGCGCGCGCCGGCGACAGTGCCGCGACCAGCTCGCCGCTACGGTGCAGTTCGGGCGCCTCGAGCATTTTCACCGCGCGCGGCAACGGCAGGGCCGCCAGCGTGTCGGCCGCCCGCGGCAACTCCAGGGTGTTGAGGTATTCCACCGCGTCGGCGGTGTTGAAACCGGCAAGCGGAGCGCTGAGAGTGGCAGCGTCGGCCGCCGGCCGTAGCAGTTGCTTCTGGTTCATCGTCATTCGCCTGTCATCTTGCGACCGCAGCGCCGACGCGGGCGGACCGGATCGCGATCAGGCGGCAGTCCTGGCTGGCGCCGCATGGAGTCGACGGCTGGACATGGTTTGAAATTCAGGGAGTGTCCGCTGCCGGAGATTCCCGCAGCGATGGGCAGTCTGGCGCCGGCCCGTTGCAGCGGTCAACCCGCGGATGCCGCAGCCCGAATCAAGCCGCCAGGGCGTCGAGCAGGCCCTGACGAAAGATCAGCGCACCGCCGTAGGCCGGATGACGCAGCGCCACTACGTCGCGGATGCCGAGACGCTGCAGTTGTCCCGCCGCCACCTGTCCGACCGCGAACCAGCGTTCGATTTCCAGCGTGCGCATCAGCAGCTGCAGCACATCGAGTCCATCGCGTTCCTCGCCGCGGCTGGGCTTGCGGTTCGAGTACGGATCGCCGGCGCGCAGCGGATGCCATGGAAACGCGTTCCAGGTCAGCAGCCGCGGTGCGATGTCGGCTTCGTAGGCAGTCCGCCAGACCACCGTCGCGGAAGGCTCGGACCACGGCTTGTCGCGGCTGCTGAGACGTTCGCCCTGCGCCTGCGGCTGGTGCGGGTTCGCGCCCTCCAGCAACAGGCGTTCGCTGGTGAAGGCCATGCCGCTGATGCGTCCGCCCTGATAACTGAGTCCCTCGCCGATCGCGGCGATCCGCGGTCCCGGTGCGGACAGATGCTGATGCAGACGCCGGCAGCGACCCTCGGCGCCGTACTGTGGATCGCCGCAGAGATCGTCGGGGGCGGCGTCGCGCCAGGGGTTGAAAACGTTCTCGGCCCGATGCGTGGTCAGCGCGGCCAGCAAGGTGTCGGCAGCAGTGTTAGCGTTGGCAGCGGCAGCAGGCACGGCAGACTCCGGACGGGATCGAAGCCCGGTGCGGGCATCGTCCGGGGGCGTGAATGATATCGGCATGCGCATCGATCCCGCAGGCCGGCGATCCGATCGGACCATGAGAAACGGCATGAAATCGATGAAGCGACGTCCCCGCATCCTCATCCTGCTGACCGCTGCCGCAATCGACCTCGCGCTCAGCGCCTGCGACCGCGCGGCGCAGGTCACGCCCGCACCCGCACCCGAAGTGCAGCCGCCAACGCCGATGGCGATCGGCGGAGAGCGCGATGCACACGGCTGCCTGCCGGCGGCGGGCTACACCTGGTGCGAGCGCACCGGCCGTTGTGAACGGCCATGGGAACTGGCCCGCACCGCGGGGTTCCCGGTGGACGCCGCCGCGTTCGATGCCTATTGCACGGCGACGCCCTGAACGCACGACCGCCCGGAGCCTGCGATGTCGTTACAGCTTTTCGCGCATCCCTTCTCCTCGTACTGCCAGAAAGTGCTGATTGCGCTGTACGAGAACCACACGCCGTTCATCTGGCGGCGCCTGAACGATGGCGATGCGGCGGCGGAAGCTGAGCACGCCATGCTCTGGCCACTGCGGCGCATGCCCTTGCTGCTGGATGAGGGGCGCAGCGTGATGGAAGCCAGCATCATCATCGAATACCTGCAGCTGCATCATCCGGGGCCGGTGACCCTGTTGCCGCGCGATCCGCAGGCGGCGCTGGAGGTACGCCTGATGGACCGCTGCTTCGACAACTACGTGATGACCCCGATGCAGAAGCTGGTGTTCGATTGCATCCGCGCGCCGGCGCAACGCGACCCGCAAGGTGTCAGCGAGGCCCGACAGCTGCTCGACAGTGCGTACCGCTGGCTCGATGCCACCCTGGCCCGTCGGCAATGGGCGGCAGGCGATCAGTTCAGCCTGGCCGACTGCGCCGCGGCGCCGTCGCTGTTCTATGCCGACTGGGTACATCCGATCGCGGCGGAGCTGGTGAACCTGCACGGTTATCGGCAGCGGCTGCTGGCGCGGCCATCGTTTGCCCGCGCGGTCGATGAGGCGCGGCCGTATCGGCCGATGTTTCCGCCCGGTGCGCCGGATCGTGATTGAACGGCGAGCCGCACTCGAACCGGTACGCGCGGGCTGACGCGATCTTCGCGCGCCGCTCACCTTGAAGTGCTGCGGCGGCGGACCTTTGTCTGGAGCGGCATATATAAGGACAGCAAAGCGTTGCGTCGGCTCAGACGGGCCTGATGCAACCGACCCCTTGTGTCATCCAATCCTGTCCACGCCGGGCGTGCCGTCCCTTTTATCTTCCCAATCAATCTGATGGCGTTCATCAGCGGCCCTGCTGCTGGGCCGCGGCGAGCGCCGATCCGGGTGCGAGAGGGCTCTCGGAAGCGGCCGTCTTGACTAATCTTCCATCGTTAGGCAACATTCCTTACATCGTTAGGTAATAAGGAATAGTTGCATGGCACGGGTGCCCGAAAGTCAAAGAGGTCCCTTCACCCCGATGCGCTTCGAGGCCACCGTCAGGGACTGCCTCGTGGTGGAAGGCGAGATTCCGAAAGCCCTGAATGGCGGCTTCTATCGCAATGGCCCCACCTGGCGCCGGCCGAGCAAGCAGGGTCTGGAAAGTGCCTACACCATCGACGGCATGATGCAGGGCCTGATCTTTCGCGATGGTCGTGCCGACTTCCTGAACCGGTGGGTGCGGACGCCGAAGTTCCTGGCTGAGGAGCGCGCGGGCCGCGCGTTGTTCGAGTGGTCCGACGGTCATTTCGGAGACTGGCGTTCCTGGGGGCTGGGCGATGTCGTGCGTGACGATTTCACCCGCAACATTCCTCAGGGCACGTCGGCGATCAGCACCGCGAATCTGGGACGGGACTTGCTGGCACTGGGCGAGCAGGGCACGCCGCCGATCGCGATGGATCCGTTCACGCTCGAGACCAAGGGCATCGTTGACTGGTCGAGCAAGCTTTCACGCGGATTGCATGAGCCGGCCTGCTACGGCGACGGCGCCTTTGGTCCGCATGCCAAGTGGGATCCCACGACCGGTGAACTGTGGTCCTGCACCTACCGCGACGTTCGTCCCTATATCAGCATCCACTGCGTCACGGTCGATGGCCAGGTGCGCACGCGGGATATTGAAGACGGGCCGTACAACGCGGTGTGTCATGACATGTGGCTGAGCAAGAGCTACGCCATCGTCGCGTTCACGCCGTTCGTCCAGGATCGCGCACGGATTGCCCGCGGCACCTCGATCTACGGTTGGGAAACGCATCTGCCGACCCGCATCGCGCTGGTGTCGCGCACCGACATCCATGCGCCGGTGAAGTGGATCGAGGCGGATTTCGCAGCCGAATACATCATGCATACGCTCTCGGCCAACGAGCAGGACGGCAAGCTCATTCTCGACGGGCCAATTTTCGACGCGCCGCCGTTCATGACCGAAGACCGCTTCGAGCCCGGTCCCGATTACATCCCGTTCTGGCAGGTGTCCACCAGCCGCATCGGTCGGTGGGTCGTCGATCTCAAGACCGGCAAGGCCACCAGCGAGCGCCTCGGCGATCGTCCGGTCGAGCTGCCCAAGATCGATGATCGCTTCATGGGTCAGCCGTATCGCGTGGGCTTCATGGTTGCCGGCGAGCCGGTCAAGTCGGGCATGCGGATGAACTCGATCGTGCGCCGCGATGTGATCAGCGGCAAGGAAGACAGCTACACGGTGACCGCGGACCATCCGATCGGCGTCTACGAATCGGTGTTTGCGCCGCGCTCGCCGAACGCGCCGGAAGGCGATGGTTATCTGATCACGCCGGTCGCCCACTTCACCAAGAAATGGTCCGAGTTCCTGATCTTCGACACCCAGGGCATTTCCAGCGGACCCATTGCGCGCATCGAGCTGCCCTTCCTGATGGGGTGGACGCCGCATGGTCACTGGATGGATTTCAACAGCCTGCAAGGAACATAAGGACACCCCGTGGAATACAAGGCCATCAAGCTGGTAAAGCGCCCCGAGCTGCAGATCACCGCCGACAGTTTCGAGGTGGTGTCGATGCAGGTGCCCGCCTTGCAGGCAGGCGAGATTCTGCTGAAGCAGACACACATGTCGCTGGATCCGGCGATGCGTGGCTGGATGTCCGCGGATCGGCACAGCTATATCCCGCCCGTCGAGCTGGGCGAGATCATGCGTGCCAGCGGCGCCGCCGAAGTGGTCGAATCGAAGAACGAAAAATTCCCGGTCGGCACCCGGCTTACCGGCATGTTCGGCTGGACCGAATACCTCGTGTCGAATGGCAAGGGTCTGCAGCGGGTTCCCGCCGATATCAGCGTCGAGGCTGCGCTATGCGTGCTCGGCCTGCCCGGGCTGACCGCCTATCGCGGCTTCAACGAACTGGCGTCGCCGGCGCGTGGTGAAACCATCGTGATCTCCGGTGCGGCCGGATCGGTGGGTTCGATGGTGGGTCAGCTCGCCAAGAATGAAGGCCTGCGCGTCGTCGGCGTGGCCGGCAGCCGCGAGAAATGCAGTTGGCTGGTCGACGAGCTCGGTTTCGATGTCGCGCTCAACTACAAGGATCCCGATCTGAAGAAGGCCTTCGCGGCGGCGATCCCCAACGGCGTAGATATCTACTTCGAGAACACCGGCGGGCCGATCCAGCAGTTCGCCTACGATCGCATGAACGCTCATGGACGCATCGTCGTCTGCGGCATGATCGCCGACTACAACGCAAGTGCGCTGTCGCCGGGACCGAACTGGATGAACATGATCCGGAAGCGCCTGACCATCCGCGGTTATGCGATGCCCGATCACTGGCGCCGCTTCCCGGAAATCTCCGACAAGCTCGCGGACTACCTGAGAGAGGGAAAGCTGCAGTACCGCGCGCACACCATTCACGGCCTGGAAAGCGCGATCGAGGGCATCAACCTGCTCTTCACCGGCGACAACAACGGCAAGCTGCTGGTTCAGCTGTAGCAGCGCATCCGCACACGAAGGAGCGACACGTGATCATTCTGTACGGCTTTCCCTATTCCAATTACCACAACATCGTGAAGCACGCGCTGCTGCAGAAGGGCATCGCGTTCGAGGAGCGGATCGAGTATCCGAAGTCCGAAGTGATGCAGGCGGTGAACCCGATCGGCAAGGTGCCGGCGCTGACCACCGAAAGCGGAATGCATCTCTCGGAAAGCAGCGTCCTGGTCGACTATCTGGAGGACGCCTATCCGGAGCATCCGCTCTACCCGGCGAACCCCGAGGCGCGCGCGCAGGTGCGGCGTCTGATGAAGATGTCCGAACTCTATCTGGAACTGCCTGCGCGGCGCCTGCTGCCGGCGGTACTGGGGAAGGTGGCCGTGGACGATCTCGTCAAGCGGGAAGTGAAGTTCACGCTGAGAAACTCCCTGAAGTCGCTTTCGCAGCTGGCGAAGTTTTCGCCGTACGCCGCTGGCGACACCTTCACGCTGGCTGATATCTATCTGCGATACAGCCTGACGATGGCCAAGTGGGTCTGCCATGCCCAGTTCAACTGGAATGTTCTTGAGGATGTCCCGGGTCTGGCGGCATGGGACGCGATGATGGCGGAATCGGAAGTCTCGAAGAAGATCGATGAAGACCTGCGCAACAACAGCAAGGCATTCAAGGCCTACGTCGCGTCTCTGTAAGCAGCAGGCGCGACCTCAGCAATCGCCCGCGTTCATCGCGGGCTTTTTCTTGCGATCTTCTCGATGGCAGCGCGATTCTCCTCGGAGAAGATGCGCTGCATCTGCGCCGCAGTCTCGGTCTGCAGGGTCTGTTGCAGGTGCGCCAGGGAAAGATGGTTGTTCATCATTTCCTTGGTCGCCCGCACTGCGGCGGGGCTGCGCGACGCGATGGTCTCCGCCAGCTGCAGGGCGCGTGACGGCAGTTCCTCTGGCTCAATCACTTCCCGCACCAGGTTCAGCCGCTCGGCCTGCTGTGCACTGAGCCGTCCACCGGTCACTGCCAACTCGAAGGCGGCACTGGCGCCGATGGCACCGGGAAGCAATACGCTCAGGCCCATCTCGAATCCGACCAGGCCCAGCGCGATGAACGCCGTGCTGAAGTAGGCGGACGTCGAGCACAGCCGGATGTCGGCGGCCATCGCCAGGCCCATGCCACCGCCCACTGCCGGACCATTGATCGCGGCGATGATGGGTTGGGGCAGGCGCCGCATCTGCAGCACCAGTGCGGCGGCACTTGCCATCATCTGCTGCATGCGCGGCTCCCACTGGGGATCGGCGCCGATCTCCAGCACTTCCGGCAGGTCGCCGCCCGCACAGAACGCGGTGCCCGCGCCGGAGAGGATGACGACCCGCACGCTGTCGTCATCGGCGATCTGGGTGAACGCCGCCGACAATGCCTCGATCGTGCGGCGATCCAGCGCGTTCAGCTTCTCCGGACGCTGGATGCGCAGCAGCGTGATGCCGTTGCCGGCGAACTCCAGGACTACCGACGGCATCTGACTTGATTCACCCACAGGCTGCTCCCTTGATCCGCATCGCAGCGATCTAGAACACGAGGACCGGCTTGACCACTTCACCGCTCTTGCTGGCCTGCTCGGCGGCGTTGATTTCCGAGAACGGGAACGTCTTGATCAACTCGTGATAGGGGAACTCGCCCCTGGCATTCAAATCCGCCAGATAGGGGATGAAGGTTTCCGGATTCGAATCGCCGAGAAACACGGTCTTGATCACGCGCCCGGATTGCAGTGCAGCCATGTCGAACGAAACCTCGCCCGCGCCCACACCGCAGATGCCCAGCGTGCCCCAGTAGTTCAGCGCATTGAACCCGGCCCGGAGAATGCTCGGGATACCGGTGGTATCCAGCACGTAGTCGAAGCCGGTCGGACAAGCCTGCAGCAGTGCTTCGGTCATCGCATCGGGCGACGCGCTGAACGCTGCGGTCGCGCCGAACCGGTTGGCGAGATCCAGACGGGATTGATGGCGATCGACCGCGACGATATGGCCGGCCTTGGCCACCTTTGCCGCCATCAGTGCCGACAGGCCCACGGCGCCGGCGCCGATGATCGCAATCGACTCGCCCGGCTTGAGCTTGAAAAAATTGAACACCGCGCCGGCACCTGTCTGGATGCCGCAGCCCAGCGGCGCCAGCACCGAAAGATCGTGGGCGGCATCGACCTTCACCAGCGAGCGCGCGTCGGCTACCACCCTGCTGGCGAAGGACGATTGTCCGAAGAAGTGCGAGACCACCTCGGCGCCCGCGGTGTCCGTGAACGCCGAGCTGCCGTCATCGCGTCGGCCCATGGCATTCAGCGCCATGATGCTCGAGCAATAGGCGGGGTGCTGATCGATGCAGGATTTGCAGGACGTGCAGCTGCGGAAGCTCATGACCACATGATCGCCCGGCTGGAAGCGCGTGACGCCCGGCCCGACGCGCTCGACCACGCCTGCGCCCTCATGGCCGTACACCATCGGGCCGCCGAACATCTCCGGCGGCATCTCGCGGATCACGACATCGGTATGGCACATGCCCACCGCGACAACCCTGACCAGCACTTCGCCCGCGCGGGGTTCGTCCAGCGTCAGTTCCTCGATCGTGAACGGCGCGGTGACCGCACGCATAACCGCCGCAGTAGCCTTTGTCATTTTCTCTCTCCGGTGAGTAGTGGTGTCATGGACGGCACCGCCCCTCGCGTGTGCGCCGGTCCGTTCGACGAGTGCCCGCCATGCGGGGTAGCCCATCGGCTCGGACCGGACGCGGCGACGCCGGGCTTGCCCGGGCGCCGGTCCGTCCATTTGAACCTAACGAAGGTAGGTTATGGGGCGCCCGGGCTGCTGTCAACGCGCCGCGGGCGGGGGCTGCGATGCGCTGCAGGGCCGTGCCAGGCCGATGCGGGCAGAAGGATTTACTTATCACTCCTTACGGTGTTAGGTTATAGCAATAAATCCCACCCCGGAGAGGAGAGTTAGCCATGACCGGCACACAGCAATCACAGAAAGCGGCGGATGGAACGACTGAAACGGCGACGCCGGGTCAATCGTTCAGCAAATTGGATCGTCGGCAATGGCTGGTCCGTCGGCACATCGAGCATCTCCAGAACGGAACCACGGATTTCCATCCGGACGGCGCCCGGTTCGTGCCCTCCAGCGAGTACCTCGACCCCGAGATCGTGAAGGCTGAGCGGGCATTCCTGCGCACCGTGCCGCTGATGGCCGCACACAGCAGCCAGCTCCCCGAGCCGCACTCGTACCGCTGCGAAGACATCCTCGATGTGCCGGTGCTGCTGATCCGCGATGCTGAGGGCCAGGCCCGTGCCTATCTGAACTCCTGCTCGCACCGCGGTGCCCGCCTGCTCGAAGGCGAAGGCAAGACCGATGGTCGCATCCGCTGCTCCTATCACGCCTGGAGCTACAGCCCGAAGGGTGAATTGCTGTCCGTCACCCAGGAAAAGAAATTCGGCAACGTCAACTGCACCGGGCTGTCGCTGGTCGAGCTGCCGTGTGCGGAACGCTACGGGCTGATCTTCGTCATGCTCGATCCCGAGCAGGTCATGGATATCGACACCTTCATCGGCGATTTCGCCCCGCATCTGGAAATGGCGAACCTGTCGAGTTTCGCCATTCACGAGTGCCGTCAGCTCACGCACGACGCCAGCTGGAAGCTGGCGCTCTGCGGCTATCTGGAGAGCTATCACGTTCGCGTGGTGCACGCCGGCAGCATCGGCGGCGCCTTTGTCGGCAACCTCTCGACCCACGATGCCTACGGACCGGAACAGCAGCATCTGCTGACCACCTGGCCGATGATGGACATCGCCGAGATCGCCAAGCAGCCGGATGTCGATGCCGCGATCCGGCAGCATCCGTATTCCCCGCACAACACCGTGCTCTACCTCTGGCCCTGCACCATCATCACGGCGCCGGATTTCATCGGCATCTCGCACCTGATCCGGGTGATGCCGGGGAAGAATCCCGGCGAACAGCTCACCGAGTTCAGGATCCTGCTGCCCAAGGAGATCAAGCCCGAGGAAAGGCAGACGATCGAGGACTTCGACGACCTGACGGTGCGCGCACTGGAAGAAGAAGACTATGCCCAGCTGCGGGGCATCCAGAAGGCACTGAACTCCGGGCTGAGGAAGGGCACGCTGATCGGCGCCAACGAACCTTCGCTGACGGCGATGCATCGCAGCATTGCCCGCGCGGCCGGCCGGGATCTGCCCGACGGGCCCGCAGAGTAAAAGCGTTTCGCTCTCGCGTTTCCCCGAAACAAGGCGCGACCGTCGTTCGTTGTCGGCGACGGTTGCGCCCAGCCTCAAGACTGATCGCGCCATGAACAAGCTCACACTCGCTGATGTAGTAAGACGCCACGCCGCCGAGCGGGGCGCGCAGCACTATCTGCACTATCAGGATGAATGGACGACCTTCGACCAGCTGCACGAGCGCACCAGCCGGGTGGCGCAGGCGCTGATTCGCTCGGGGGTGGAGAAGGGAGGCCGGGTCGCGCTGCTCGACAAGAACCGGCCCGAGTGCTTCGAGGTGATGTTCGCCGCCTCCAAGTGCGCGGCCGCGTATGTGCCCTTGAACTGGCGCCTCGCGGCCCCCGAGATCGGGGACATCCTCAGGGACGCGGAACCCACCATCCTGTTTGTCGGCGATGAATTTGCCGACAAGATCGCAGGCCTCGCCGAGACCATGCCGGGGTTGAAGATCATCGCGCTGGACCCGCATGGCAAGACATCCTTCGAGTCCTATGCCGACTGGCTGGGCCAGGCGCCGGCGGTGGACCCGCAGGTGCCGGCGACGGCCGAGGACATGGTCGTACTGATGTACACCTCAGGCACCACCGGCAAGCCGAAAGGCGCGATGCTGAGCAGCCGCAGCCTGATCGGGCACATGGAATGGACCGCCAGGGTCTGGAGCTATGACGCCGAGACCGTGCAGCTGGTGCCGATGCCGCTGTTCCATATCGGCGGCACCAGCATGGCCCTGCAGAGCATCGTGCTGGGCGCGAGGACGGTGCTGCTCGCGGAGGTGAATCCCGCACAGATGCTGCAGATCATTTCCGATTTCCGGGTCACCAACATGCTGCTGGTGCCGGCCATCATCCAGTATCTGGTCGATGCGCCCAGCTGTGCGACAACCGACTGGAGCAACGTTCGCTCCCTGATCTACGGCGCCGCACCGATCTCGGACACCCTGTTGCGCAAGGCGATGCAGGCACTGCAATGCAACTTCATCCAGATCTACGGCATGACCGAGCACTGCGGCTGTGTCTCGCTGCTGTCGCCCGAGGATCACGATCCCGAACGCAGGGCCGAGCTGCTGGCGTCCTGCGGCAAGCCGCTGCCATGGGTCGAGGTGGCGATTGTCGATCCGGCGACGCTGCAGCCGCTGGCGCAGGGCGAGGTCGGTGAAATATGGGTCCGCTCGCAGCAGCTCATGTCCGGATACTGGCGTCAGCCGGAAATGACGGCCGCGACCCTGACCCCCGAAGGCTGGCTGCGAACCGGCGATGCCGGCTACCTGGATCAGGGCGGCTATCTGTACATCCGCGATCGGGTCAAGGACATGATCATCTCCGGCGGCGAGAACATCTATCCCGCCGAGATCGAGAACGTGCTGATGCGCCATCCGGCCATTGCCGATGCGGCGGTGATCGGCGTGCCCCACGAAAAATGGGGCGAAACCCCCAAGGCGATCGTGGTCAGGGCCTCCGCTCAGCCCGCTGACGAGCAGCAGATCGTGGCGTTCTGCCGGACCCAGCTTGCGGGGTTCAAATGCCCCACGACGGTCGAGTTCGTCGACGCATTGCCGCGCAATCCTTCGGGCAAGATCCTGAAGCGGGAACTACGCGAGCCGTACTGGCAGGGGCATGTGCGGCGAGTCAGCTGATTCTCGCCGCATCTCCCTCACCCGTTGGCCGCTGCGCCAGCGCCCCGCGATGCGCCCGACAGATAACGGGCGGCCACCCCCTCAAGAAAGATGTCGATCGCGGTGCTCAGGGCCTTCTCGCAATCGAGCGTGGTGGCACTGAGTGCCGCGCTGTAGGCCGGGAAACGTCCCTCGGGCACGTCCGCCCAGTCGCGCTTGCCGGAGAGCCCTTCCGCCGCGTCCGCCAGGATCAGGCCGAAAGTCAGCTTCTCGAAGCTGCGGATGATGGTCACCACCTCCTCGGTCGGCACGCCCGCGTTCAGCAGCAACTCGCTGGCGCGGTTGCGGAACGGGAAGACCATCGCATGGGGAAAGTTCTCCAGCAGCAGCGCCGAAGCCTTGGGGCGCTGCATCACGTGCTTGTACACGTTGAGCGCCATCGACTTGAACCATCCCTTCCAGTCATCGAACGAAGCCACGCGCGGTGCCGGGACTTCTCTCACCAGCTCCTTGGCGGCGGCGAGGAGGACTTCCGTCTTGTTCGCGAAGTGGTGATAGATCGACGGCGCGCGGGTGCGCAGGGTGAGATTTGCAAGACCGTCCCGCTCAATGACATCGAGCGTGGCCGTTACCGTGCGATCGAGTGAGATGAGGGGCGCTGACGGTCTGGTCATGGTTGTGCTCCGTGGCGAGTAGTGTTTTTCCGATTGTTTCAAGGGCGACAGGTGCAGGAGTATTCAACACCCTGTCTCGTTCTGAACGCAGGCGATACGGCCATTTCCCCGGCACCCTGCAGGGGCTTTTGTCGGCCGAAAATTCCGTGTTGACAAAGCTACCACTGTTAGGCACTCTTCCCTTACAAGGTTAGATTTACTGCTGGCGGCGTCTCCTGCAAGGGGCCGCAGCCCCTGACCTTGATTCTAACAGCATTAGGAGAAGTGGCAGAACACGGGGCGGATGCGATGTCTCTGCCACGACAGCAGGCCCGCCGGCGAGACCCTCAGACGAGGAATCCGGTCGCTACAGACACAAGACACAGGTCACGCATCCGGGGCGATTAACAGGCGCCGGGTGCGTAGAAAAAACAAAAGCGGACGCGACAGCGTCTCGCACGGTGCAGGAGATACAACATGAAAGATGTGCTTCTCGGGTTGACCGCAGCCATTGCACTCTCGGCCACGTCGCTGGCCTACGGGCAGGCGGGGGACGAGGATTTTCTCGACGACCTCCTGTTCCCGTCCGAAGAGACGTCCGCAGACACGACGGCTGCTGCGCCCGCCGCGAGCGACGCCGATGCTGGCGTGGCCCCCGTCAGCGACGAGGCGGAGGCCGATACCGCGCAGGTGCTCGATCTGATTCCGGTGGCCGGCCAGCAGTCGCAGCCCGAGGACGCGCTGTCCGAGGCCAAGGCGCCGATGCGGCGGCCGAGCAGCCGTGTGATTGAAGAAATTCTGGTCACCGCGCAGAAGCGCGAAGAGTCGCAGCAGGACGTGCCGATCGCGATCCAGGCCTACAGCGGCGGCGCGCTGGAAGCATTGGGCATCGAAGATCCCACGCAGATCGGTCGCCTGGTTCCGGGCTTCCAGTTCTCCAGCACCGCGGGCTACACGCTGCTCTATCTGCGCGGTGTCGGCACCGACGCATTCGTGCCGTCATCCGATCCCAGCGTCGCGACCTATATCGACGGCGTCTACATGCCGTCCGCGCACGGCGTGATCCAGTCGTTTGGCGGGATCGAGCGCGTGGAAGTGCTGAAGGGGCCGCAGGGCACCTTGTTCGGACGCAACGCCACCGGTGGCGCGATCAGCGTCATCACCAAGGAGCCGAATGCGGAGGAGGTGGAGTTCGAGATCGGCGCGGAGTACGGCAATTTCGACAGTCGGCGCCTGAAGGCCTATTTCAGCATGCCGGTGACCGAGTGGATGGCGTTCAGCCTGTCGGGCATCTATCACCGCGCCGACGAGTACTACACGCAGCTGAATCGTGAACTGCCGCAAGTGCGGACCGATGCGCTTCGCGTCAAGCTGAACATTCACCCTACCGACAACCTCGAGTTGCGTCTCGCGTACTTCACGGCGAAGCAGGCCGAACTATCCTCGGTGATTGCCGAGAACAACGAGCCCAGTGCGCTGCTCAGCAAGCTGTTGCTGATTCCGCAGAACACCAAAGACGATTTCGTCACCGCCATCGACTTTCACCCGGAGCTGGCCAGCGAGCAGGAAGTGTTCTACGGCTCGCTGGAGTGGCGTCTGCCATGGTTCGA
The DNA here is from genome assembly GCA_040391865.1 of Solimonas flava. Classification (GTDB taxonomy): domain Bacteria; phylum Pseudomonadota; class Gammaproteobacteria; order Nevskiales; family Nevskiaceae; genus Solimonas. The sequence continues at coordinate 11,308 of JBEBWZ010000014.1, read as the reverse complement.
CGCCAAGGTGATCGGCAGCGATCTGCAGGCGCCGACCTTGGTCGGCTCGCAGGATTTCGATGGCTCCCCCATGCCGATCGCGGCTTTCTATGCCGATGGCCAGTTCGCGGACTACAAGACCTGGGAATTCCAGCTCCTGTCCAATGCCGACAGCTGGGGCGCGGAACACTTCGAGTGGATCGCCGGCGTGTACTACCTGGAAAGCGAAGTCGGTTACGACCCCTACGAACTGCGGGTGGGGTCGAACTTGCTCGACGGCCTGCTGACCGGGCGCCTGGGATTGCCGCCGGCCCTGGTGCGCCCGATCACCAGCCTGGTCAGTCGCCTGGGTCTGGATGCGACGCCGCTGGGTAATATCGGCCTGAGTGTCATCGGCTCCGGTGTGCTGGGTTCCAAGAGCCAGTCCGTGTTTGCGCAGACCACCATCCACGCCACCGACTGGATGGACCTGACCCTGGGCGGACGCTATCAGGAAGAGGAGCGCTTCCTGATCAAGTCGCAGACCGGCGTACGCACCCCCGGCGGCAACAACTCGATCACGCTGCTGAAGTTCCCGCTGGAGTCGAAGTCCGTCTCCAACTTCTCACCCAAGGTCACGCTGTCGTTCCTGGGTGAGGACAAGATGTTGTATGCCTCCTGGTCGAAGGGCTTCAAGAGCGCGACCTACAACATCGTCAACATCTATGAATCGCCGGACTACGTGGAGCCGGAAGAAGTCACGCAGTACGAACTCGGCGTGAAGACCGAGTGGCTGGATGGCGACCTGCGCTTCAATGCGGCGATCTTCCAGATCACGATCGACAATCTGCAATCGGGCTTCGTCTCGCTGCTGGCCGGTGGTGCGGTCACGCTGGAGAACGCCGGTCAGGGGCGGATCCGTGGCGCCGAGTTCGATGCGACTTACGTGCCGATGCCGGTGATGAATCCGGGCTTCGTGATCAGCGCCAACCTGGGCTACCTGGATGCGATCTACACCGACTACAAGGCCGGCGCCGGCTACAACGAGAACACCGGGCTGTTCTCCAACAACATCGACTTCACCGGCAACGATATCGTGCGCACACCCAAGTACAGTGGCGGCATCGTGCTGACCCAGACAATCCCGATCGGCGATCGCCACGAACTGGAGCTTGGCGCGGACTGGTACTACAACTCCGGCTTCTCCTTCACGCCGCAGAACACGGTCAAGGAGCCGTCGTACAACCTGTTGAACGGCCGCGTCAGCTACAACTTCATTCCCTGGAACCTGCGAGTGACCGCGTACGGCAAGAACCTCACCGACGAGCGCTATCACAACTCCAAGTTCCAGACCGACTTCGGCGTCAACCAGACCCTGGCTGCGCCGGTGCAGTACGGCCTGCGGCTGGAGTGGAAGTACTAAGCAAGATTCCAGCCCCCAACCCGATGGCTCGACGGTCCGTGAGCCTCGGGTGACTGTCCAAGCAAACATGCGAGAAGCCGTAGACATGAACATCGAACTGAATCGCGAGTCCTTCTACATCGGCGGCCAGTGGGCCAGGCCGAAGTCGGAACAGCGCATCAATGTCGTGGGTGCGAACACCGGCGAGATCATCGGCCACGTGCCGGAAGGCAGCGAAGCCGATATCGACGCCGCGGTGCAGGCCGCACGCAAGGCGATGCAGGGCGAGTGGTCCACGTACACACCGCAGGACCGCGCCGCGCTGCTGATTCGCTTCGCCGATGCGCTGCAGAAGCGGGCCGGACAGATCAGCACCTCGGTCAGCGTCCAGAACGGCATGCCGATCACCCTGTCCGAGGTGATCGAGACCGAACTGCCCCCCGGCATGTTGCGCTACTACGCGAGTCTGGCGGCCGGCGTCGAGGTCGAGGAGCGGCGCCGTTCGCCGCTGGGTTTCGACACGCTGGTGCGGCGTGATCCGATCGGCGTGGTCGGCGCGATCGTGCCCTGGAACTATCCCGTGATCCTGTCGATGTCGAAGATCGCGACCTCGCTGGCCACCGGCTGCGCCGTGGTGCTCAAGCCCTCGCCGGGCACCGTGCTGGACTGCTATCTGGTTGCGGAAGCGGCCGCGGAAGCGGGCATACCCGCCGGGGTGCTCAACTGGGTGCCGGGCGGACGCGAACTGGGTGCCTATCTGGTCTCCCACCCCGGCGTCGACAAGATCGCGTTCACCGGCTCGACGGCCGCAGGCCGCAAGATCGGTGAAGTCTGCGGTCGCCTGGTGCGTCCGGTCAGCCTCGAGCTGGGTGGCAAGTCCGCCGGCATCATTCTCGACGACGCCAAGATGGATGCCGTGGTCGAGGGCCTGCGCTTCGCCGGCCTCGGCAACAACGGTCAGACCTGTGCGCTCTCCACGCGCATCCTGGCGCCGGCCAGCCGTTACGACGAAGTCGTGGATGCACTGGCAGCGATGGCCAGCGGACTGAAGGTCGGTTCATCTCTGGATCGCAGCACGGACATCGGTCCTCTGGCTTCAGAGGAACACCGCAACCGCGTCGAAGGCTACATCGCCAAGGGCAAGAGCGAAGCGCGTCTGGTCGCAGGTGGCAACCGCCCCGCAAATCAGAAGGACGGCTGGTTCGTCGAGCCGACCATCTTCGCCGACGTCTCCAACGCGCACACCATCGCGCGCGAAGAAATTTTCGGACCGGTGCTGAGCATCATCCGCTACGAGAATGATGACGACGCCATCCGTATCGCCAACGAATCCGAGTACGGCCTCGGCGGCACCATCTGGTCGACGGACAGCAACCGCGCGATCGAGATGGCGCGCCGTGTCGAGACCGGCACCATCGGCGTCAATGGCTATGTCATCGACCTCGGCGCGCCGTTCGGCGGCATCAAGGCCAGCGGCCTCGGACGTGAGCTGGGGCCTGAATCACTGGCCAGCTATCAGCAGCTGAAATCGATCTATCTGCCGAACGGCTGATCGCCCTGCTGCATGCGTCGTACTGAAACAGCAATCCGTGTTTCCTGCCGTTGAATCCTGCGGCAGGGAATGAAGGCGTACTCGCCGAAGTGGTCGAGAGAATCAGAAGGTAGATCTGGAATGAAAGAGCCCAAGAGCATGTGCGCAGGAGACAGGAAAATGTACAGATCGAAAGTCGGGCGCGGCGGCGGGGCAGCAGCCCTGCTGTTGACGGCGATGGCACTGTCGCTGCCGTCGGCCGCGCTGGCGGCGAAAGTGAGCGATGTGATCAAGACGGGCGAATCGTTCATGGTGGCGCAGATCGCGTCGCAGAAGCGCGTGGACGGCATAGCCGAAGAGCGCCGCAGTCTCGAAGACGAATACCGCTCCGTCCTGCGCGAGAGCGACGGACTGCGCCTGTACCTGCAGCAGCTGTCGGCGCAGCTGCGCTCGCAGCAGGCCGAGATGGACGTGGTGCGCAACGAGAGCCGCGAGATCGAACGCACCAACATCGAAATCCTGCCGCTGATGAACAGCATGCTGGAGACGCTGGAACAGTTCGTGGCCCTGGACCTGCCGTTCCTCGACCAGGACCGTCGCGAGCGCATCCACAACCTCAAGACCCTGATGCCGCGCGCCGACGTCAGCGTGTCGGAGAAGTATCGCCGGATCATCGAGGCGTACCAGATCGAAGTCGACTACGGCCGCACCATCGAAGCCTACCGTTCCGAACTCAACGGCAAGGTCGTGGACGTGCTGCGCGCGGGACGTGTGGCGCTGATGTACCAGACCCCGGACGGCAGCGAGACCGGCTACTGGGATGCGCAGAAAAAGACCTGGGTACAGGACAGCGACTACCGCCGTGCGGTATCGGATGGCCTGAAGATCGCCAAGAAACAATCGACGCCGAATCTGCTGATCGTGCCGGTGCTGGCCGCGAAGAAGTAAGGGACAGACATGCTCATGAAAAAGATACTGACCGCGCCGCTGCTGGCACTGGCCTTCACCCTTGGCTTTGGGGGCGCTGCACTGGCCCAGCAAGCGCCGAAGACCCTGGACGACCTGCTCGAACAGACCCGCAAGGCGGACCTGCGCGACAACGCCGCCAATCGCGAGCGTGAAGCACGCTTTGCCAGTGCACGGGACCAGCAGGCGGCGCTGCTGCGCGAAGCGCAGAACGAAAAGGCCGGACTCGAAGCCCGTGCCGCATCGCTGGCCAAACAGTTCGAAGACAACGACCGTCTGCTGGGTGAACTGCAGCAGGCGCGCGACATCAAGGCCGGCAACCTCGGCGAACTGTTCGGCGTGCTGCGCCAGGCGGCAGGCGACTTCGCCACCGCGGCGCGCAACTCCATGCTCACCGTGCAGATCCCGGAGCGCATTCCGGAACTCGATCGTCTGGCGCAGACCAAGAGCATGCCGCCGATGGAAGACCTGCAGCGCTTCTGGTTCGAGCTGCAGCGGGAAATGACCGAAGGCGGCAAGGTCACGCGCTTCAACGGCACCGTCGTGGCACCGGACGGCAGCAAGAGCGAGCAGGCGATCCTGCGCATCGGCCCGTTCGTGGCGGTGTCTGACGGCAAGTTCCTCGAATACACCATGGGCCAGAGCGGGCTGTCGCAGCCCGACAAGCAGCCGCCCGGAAAATTCAGCAGCGTCGCCAGCAAGTTTGAACGGCAGACCGACGACCAGTACCACCCGATGGTGCTCGACCCGACGCGCGGTTCGTTGCTGAGCCTGTTCTCGCTGCGTCCGAGCTTCATGGATCGCATCATCCACGGCGAAGCAGTGGTATTCGTGATCATCGCCGTCGGCCTGCTGGGCATGATCCTCGGCTGCTACCAGTTCGTGTACCTGACGATGGTCGGTGCCAAGGTGCGGCGTCAGCTGGAGAACCTGCAACAGCCGAACAGCGACAACCCGCTGGGCCGCGTGCTGGCCACCTTCAAGGGCGGTCGCATGCCGCAGGGCGAAGACGCCGAAGTGGTCGAACTGCGCATCACCGAAACCGTGCTGCGCGAACTGCCGCCGATCCAGCGCTACCAGCCGTTCCTCAAGCTGGCGGTGGCGGCCGGTCCGCTGCTGGGCCTGGTCGGTACCGTCATCGGCATGATTGTCACCTTCCAGGCGATCACCGAATCCGGCTCCGGCGATCCCAAGATCATGGCCGACGGTATCGGTCAGGCGATGATGGCCACCGTCATGGGCCTGGGCATCGCGATCCCGCTGCTGTTCCTCAACAGCCTGCTGCAGGCGCGCTCGAAGAAGATCGTGCAGGTGCTGGACGAACAGAGCACCGGCATGCTGGCCGAAATCATCGAGGCCAAGGCCAGTGCTTGAGACGCTCTCCGCGCCGTTCGAGGCCGTCGCGGCACTGATGGCCGCAGGCGGGCCGTTCGTGCTGTGGATCTTCGCGGCCGGCGCGCTGATGTGGGCCGTGATCCTGGAGCGCTACTTCTTCTTCAAGTGGCGCTACCCGACCCTGGCGCGCGAGATGCTCGCGCGCTGGACCGGGCGGGAGGATCACCAGACCTGGGCGGCGCACCAGATCCGTCGCAAGCTGATCTCGAGCATCAATGGCGAGATGGACAGCAACATGCAGGTGCTCAAGGTGCTGGTGCCGCTGTGCCCGCTGCTGGGCCTGATCGGCACCGTGCACGGCATGCTCGAAGTGTTCGACTCGATGTCGATCCTCGGCACCGCCGATGCACGCTCGATGGCCAGCGGTGTTTCCAAGGCCATGAACTGCACCATGACCGGCCTTGCGGTCAGCGTCACCGGCATGTTCCCGCTGTTCCACTTTCAGGGGCGGATCCGTCAACAGACGGAACGCCTTTCCGAACAGTTCAAATACTAAAGGGCAGACCCCATGCGCCTGCGCCGGCATTCGATGGAAGCGTAAGAGGAAGGCGAAACCGGCATCGACCTCGCGCCGATGCTCGACTTCATCCTCAACCTGCTGATCTTCTTCATCATCACCGCGGTGTTCGTCAAGGAAGTGGGCCTGCCGCTGAGCAAGCCGCCGCCCCCGAATCAGAACCAGCCGCAGAATCAGGACAACAGCACCTTGTTCATTGCCGTGCATGCCAATGGCGATATCTCGATCGACCGGCGCCTGATCGACAAGGGCGCGGTGCGCGCCAACGTCGAGCGCTTCCGTGCCGAGAAGCCGGAAGCCCCGGTGGTGATCGTCAACAACCTGCGCGCGCCGACCGGCGTGGTCGTGGGCGTGATGGACCAGGCGCGCCTCGGTGGCGCGACCAATGTCTCGATTGCGCCGTCCAGCGCCCACTGACGACCAGGACCGACCATGCGCTTTCGCCAACACCAAGTCGAAGATGGCGGCTACGAGATCGATCTGGCTCCGATGCTCGACTTCGTCCTCAATCTGCTGATCTTCTTCATCATCATCACCTCGTTCCTGAAGGAATCCGGGGTCAAGGTCGTGCGCCCGGACGCGGCAACGGCCGAACACCAGCTCACCGGCAACATCCTGATCGCGGTCCGTGCCAACGGCGAGATCTGGATGGACCGGCGCAAGGTGTCGCTGCCGGAAGTGCGTGCGCTGAGCGAGCGCATGCACGCCGAGCGTCCCGAAGACACCGTGGTCATCACCGCCGACAAGGATTCGGAAAGCGGGCTGATGATCAAGGTCATGGAACAGGTGCGCTCCGGCGGCATCCAGACCGTGTCGGTGGCGACCGAAGGTCTGGGGGGCGGCTGACATGAACCTGCCCCCTTTCCTCACCCGGATCGTCGCACCGGCGGTCCTGGGCACCGCCCTGCTGTTCGGACTGTTCTGGCTGCTGCACGCCCTGATCTCGCATGGCAGTCACGAGATCAAGGACACCCAGACCATCCCCACCGTCGACTTCGTGCGCCTGAACAAGACCTTTGAAGTCGAAACCCGCGAGCGCAAGCCGCCGCCGGAATTGCCGAACAAGCCGGAAGCGCCGCCGGAAGCGATGGCGCTGAGCATGGACACGCAGAGCCCGGTCGCCAACCAGGTGTCGATCGGCCCGATGAACGTCGAGAACACCACGCAGGTGGCCTCGAGCATCGGCCTGTCCTCGACCGACGGCGAGTACCTGCCGATCGTCAAGGTGGCACCGATGTATCCGGCGCGTGCGCAATCGCGCGGGCAGGAAGGCTGGGTGCTGGTGCAGTTCACGGTGACCGAGGCCGGCGGCGTGCGCGACCCGGTCGTGGTCGAGGCCGAGCCGCCGGGCGTCTTCGACGATGCCGCCAAGAAAGCCGTGCTCAAGTTCAAGTACAAGCCGCGGGTCGAGAGCGGAAAACCCATCGCGGTGCCGAATGTACAGCACCTGATCACGTTCAAGATCGAAAAATGAAACTTCGACTGACCATCGCTGCATCCGCGGTCGTGCTGGGCCTGGTGCTCGCCGTGGGCACCGGTATTGCCGACGAAGCGAAGAAGAAGCCGACCCGTCCGCCCACCAAGCAGACGCAGACCCTGCGCGCCGACACCTACAAGAAGATGGAAGTGGTGCAGGCCGCCTTCGACAACAAGGACTATCCCGGGGCGATCCGCGCGCTGGACGAGATCAAGGCCCGCAGCGACAAGCTCAACGACTACGAGCGCGCCACGTTGTGGAACTACTACGCCGCGGTGCGCTATGCGCAGAACGACGTTCCGGGGGCGATCGTGGCCTACAGCACGGTGCTGAAACAACCCAAGCTACCGGACGGACTGCGCAACAACAGTCTCTACTCACTGGCGCAGATGTATTTCATCAGCGAGGACTACAAGAAGGCGGTCGCGGTGCTCAACCGCTATCTGACCACGGTCGAGGATCCGTCACCGGATGCGCATGTACTGATGGCTCAGGCGCATTACCAGGGCGCGGACTACAAAGGCGCCGAGAAGTCGCTGCTGACGGCGCTGAAGCTGGCCCGTGACAACCAGCAGGCGCCGAAGGAGAACTGGCTGGCGCTGCTGCGTGGCGTCTATTACGAGCAGCAGGAATACGACAAGTCGGTGCGCGTGCTGGAACTGCTGGCCGGCAGTTACATCAAGGACAGCTACTGGTTGCAGCTGTCCGGCATGTACGGTCTCAACAATCAGCAGCCGCGCCAGCTGTCGGCGCTGCACGCGGCCTACCGCAACGGCATGGTCACCCGCGAACCGGATCTGCTGAATCTGGCGCGGCTGTATATGGTCGAGGAAGCGCCGTTTGCCGCGGTGCGGGTGCTCACCCAGGGCATGCGCAGCAAGCAGCTCGCGGTGAATGTCGAGAATCTGCAGCTGTATGCGCAGGCGCTGAGCCTCGCCAAGGAGTACGAGCAGCAGGTGCCGGTGCTGAAGAAGCTCGCCGAGATGAGTGGCGAGGCAAAGCATTACGTGTATCTCGGTCAGGCCCAGGCGGAACTCGGGCGCTGGGGTGATGCCATCGGGGCCTATCGGACGGCATTCAAGCAGGGCGGGCTGGAAGATCCGGCCGCCGTCCAGATGCAACTCGGCACCGCGCTGTTCAACGACGGCAAGCTGCTCGATGCACGACAGTCGTTCATCGCCGCACGCAGTTCACCGCGCGTCGGGCCGACGGCCGCCAACTGGGTCAAGTTCGTCACCGCCGAGATCCAGAAGCGCGATGCCCTGCGCGGCGTCTCCAGTCTCTCGGTCGAGGAGGTTGAGGCGGTGGACGAGGAGGCCGGGGTAGGGGAAGGCGATGAAACCACGCAAACAGAGCAGGAGCAGGCAGAGGCTTAGACGTCTCGCCCGCTGACGATCGTCGGCGCCGATCGATCAGTCCTGCTGCCGGTCCGGCGCTTGCCGGATCACCCCTTCGTCCTTCAGCGAGAACGGCGTGAAATGGGTATTCGTGTCGTAGACATCGATACCCTCCGCCTTCTTCAAGCGATTGACCACGAAGTAGGTCAGCGGTGTGAACAGGGCCTCGACCGAAACCTTGAACACGAAATTGAACGCGATCACGCCGATCACCGCTTCCGTGGTCCAGAGCCCGTAGAACGCGATCGGATAGAACAGCATCGAATCGGCGGCCTGTCCGCACATGGTCGAACCGATGGTGCGCATCCACAGATGCCTGCCCTGTGACCAGACCTTCATCTTCGCCATCACATACGAATTGACGAAGTCGCCGACCCAGTAGCCGAGCATGCTCGCCAGCACGATGCGCCCGGTATTGCCGAACACCACCTCCAGCGCCGGCTGCAGCGTCGCGTTCCAGGGCTCGTTCGGATCGGGCGTCAGCCCCAGGACCACCACGCTCATGACCGTGGCGAAAATCATCGCGCCGAACCCGGCCCAGATCGCGCGCCGCGCGCGCGAATACCCGTAGACCTCGGTCAGCACATCGCCAAAGATGTAGCCGATCGGAAAGAACATGTTGCCGGCGCCAAAACTGACTGCGCCCAGCAATGGCAGGTCGATCACCGCGACCTTGCCGGGCCCGATCAGGTTCGAGCACAGCAGCACCGCGACCAGGCCGGCAACGAGAAAATCGTAATAGCGGAAGGAATGCATGATGGCGCACAGCTTATCGGCTGGCGCCGCAGCGGTCATTCGCCGCAGGCGGGTTGGCGGCGAGGCCGCCTGCCGGCCGCGCTGTTTCCTTCCCGGCCCTCGGGAGTACACTCCGACGCACTTGACATGCTGCCGTGCCGACCAGGGCGGACAGGGTGCACTGCGGAGGAGACGGACATTGGCCAATGGATCGGATGTCACCCTGCACAAGCTCGCGCTTGCGGGCCGTGCGCAGGACTTTGAAACGTTCTTGCGCGAGCAGCGCACCGGGCTGCTCAATTTCCTGCGTCGCCGTGTCGGCAACGATGCCGACGCGCAGGACGCCACGCAGGAAAGCTTCACACGGTTGCTGCGCTATGCCGACTCGCAGCCGGCCACGGCATGGAAGCCCCTGCTGTACCGCATCGCCACCAACGTCGCCCATGATCAGGCACGTCTGCACGCCACCCACTACGGTGCCGGTGCGGTTTCGCTGGACAGCGAGGAACTGGTTTCCGACGAGCCCACGCAGGAACAGATCATCGCGCAGGAACAGGAGCTGGCGATCCTGCATGCGGTGATCATGAAGCTGCCGCCGAAATGCCGGCAGGTCTATCTGTTGCACCGCATGCACGGCATGACCTACCCCGCCATCGCACAGCACTGCGGCCTGTCGCAGAAAACCGTCGAGATGCACATCTCCAAAGCCCTGGCCGCGCTGCGCGCAGCGGGCAAGGCCTACACCGACACCCTGTCGCGATGATGAAGACAGACACCGACCGCGTCATGGACCCCGTACACGGCGACGCCGAGCGCTGGTTTGCACGCCTGCGTGCGCCGGATTGCAGTGCCGGCGAGCGCGACGCGTTCGAGCGCTGGTGCGCCGAGAGCAACGACAACGCCGCGGCGTATCGCGAAGTGGAGCGACTGTGGCATCGCTCCGGTGCGCTGCATCGCTATGCGGATATCGCGGCGGAAGCCGAAGCCGCACTGCGTGACGTCGCGCCGCGCCGCAGCCGCTGGCAGTTGCCCCTGGCCGCCGCCGCGCTCTTGCTGCTGAGCATCGGAGTGGGCGTGCTGCAGCCGTGGAAGGGGAGCCTGTATGCCGGCGGCGAGCAATGGATCACCGCCACCGGCGAACAGCGCAGCATCGAGTTGGCGGACGGCTCGCGCGTGCTGCTCGACGCCGAGTCGGAATTGCGCGTGCTGTACACCGCGCAGCAGCGCAGCCTGATGCTGGGCAAGGGCCAGGCACAGTTCAGTGTGCAGAAGGATGCGCAGCGGCCTTTCGTGGTGCGGGCCGGCAACGGGGCGGTCACCGCGCTCGGCACCCAGTTCCAGGTCCGCGTGATCGGCGATGACGTCACCGTCACCCTGCTGGAAGGCAAGGTCAGCGTCGATGTCGCCAGCACGCTCAGCGCGGACAAGACCGAGACCCTGACCGCGGGTGAGCAGATCCGCTTCGATCGCAAGCAGGCGCTGTGGGCCAAGCGTGCCGTCGATCTGGAAGTGGCGCAGGGCTGGACTTACGGCGATCTGGTGTTCAAGGGCTGGCGCCTGCAGGACCTGGTTGCCGAGATGAACCGCTACAGCGACACCAAGGTCCACGTCGAAGATGCCACGCTGAACGAACTGCTGATCAGCGGCCGCTTCCATGCCGGGGATTACCAGACCATGCTGGCAGTGCTGGAAAGCGACTGGCCGGTACGCGCCGAAACAGTCTCTGCAACGGAAGTCGCGCTCTATCGGCGCTAGGCTGAATCGACATTCAATCCCTGGGGCACTCACTCCCTCGCCCCGCTTGCGGGGAGAGGGGTAGGGTGAGGGCGCGCTGCGCAGCGCGGGGGGGTGGGTAGGCGAGGGGGAGGCGCCGGGTAGAACGCGGTGGTCGCCGGCTACGTACACAGGGGGGGGGGGGGGGGGGGGGGGG
>JBEBWZ010000013.1:0-41513 GCA_040391865.1 Solimonas flava | reverse complement strand
GCCGGTCCCGGGCAGTAACCGACCCAGCCCCAGCCGATGCCGAACACCGGGGCGCCGAGGAGCAGGCGGCGATCGATCGCGCCTGCCGCCGGAGTGGTGAACTGCGGGGCCAGGAACGGACGCCCCCTGAGGCGCATCCAGGCAAACCCGGGCACCGTGATCGCGAGCGCGCCCAGCATGACCAGCGCCAGTGAGGGATCCCAGCCGGGCCCCCAACGCAGGAATGCCAGCACGCGTTGCGGATTGGCCATGTCGGAAATCACCAGGCCGGCGCCGAACAGCAAGCCAGCCAACAGGGTTGCGATGTGGTTGCGCATGGCCGTGTTCACCAGAAGTGATGCAGCGCCGTGGCGACCAGCATGCCGGCCGCCATGAAGGTCAGCGTCGCCGCCAGCGAACGTGGCGACAGCCGTGCCAGACCGCAGACGCCGTGACCGCTGGTGCAGCCATTGCCCAGACGGGTGCCGATGCCGACCAGCAAGCCGGCACCGATCATCTGCAAGGCAACGGGCGCGGAAAATGCGGGTGCCGCGATCTGGCCGAACAGCGCCGCGGCGATGCCGCCTCCCGCGAGCAACGCAAGCACAAACAACCAGCGCCAGCTGCGATGCTCGCCAGTGCCGCTGAGCAGGCCGTAGGCAATGCCGCTGATGCCGGCAATGCGCCCCGAAAGGGCATACAGCGTCAGTGCGGCGGTGCCGATCATCATCCCGCCGACAAAGGCGGCGATCCAGCTGCTGGTGTCCATGAGGTCTCCTGTCGATCAGGCTTCTATGCCATACCCGGTAGGGTATATGATGCGCCAAATCTGCAGGAATTTGGAGTGTGGTCAGTGGCGGACTGGATGGAACGCAAGGGCAGGGTGCTGGGGCGTCTGAAGCGCGCAGAGGGACAAGTGCGCGCGATCAGCGGCATGGTCGAGCGCGAGGACGATTGCGAGCACATCGCACAGCAGCTGGCGGCGGTGCGCAAGGCGCTGGACCGCGCGTTCTACGACATGATGGCGTGCGCCACACAACGTGAACTCGAAGCCTCCGGTGCGGCCGATGCCAAGGTGATGCAGCGCCTGGATCACCTCAATTCGCTGCTGGCGCGTTACGGGTGAGCGGCGCTTGATCCTGTTGATCGGCGTCATCGTCGGCTTGATCCTCGGCCTCACCGGCGCCGGCGGTTCGATCCTCGCCGTGCCCCTGCTGATGGCGTTGATGGGTTGGCCGTTGACGCAGGCGGCGCCGGTGGCGCTGATCGCGGTGGCTACCGCGGCGATTACCGGCACCTATGTGGCCTGGCGGCGCAGCTATGTCCGCTATCGCGCGGCACTGGTCCTCGGGTTGTGCGGATTGGTGCTGGCGCCGCTGGGCTTGCGTGCCGCGCAGGTGCTGCCGCTGCCCTGGCTGATGGCCGCCTTCGCCGCGCTGCTGTTGCTGGTGGCGCTGCGCCTGTGGCGTCAGGCATGGCGCTCGCCGGCAGAAACCACGGTCGTGCGTGCGATCGTCGAGGGTGATGCGCAGCCGGCGCACGGTCCCTTGTGCCGCTTGAACCCGGTCAGCGGGCGTCTGATCTGGACTCGGCCCTGCGCGTTGTTGCTTGCAGCCAGCGGCGCCGCGACGGGTTTTCTGTCCGGCCTATTCGGTGTGGGCGGAGGTTTCGTGATCGTGCCGGCGCTGCGTGCGGCGACCGAGCTGTCGATGCATTCGGCAGTGGCGACGTCATTGATGGCGATCGCGGTCACCAGCGTCGGCACTTTCTTGATTGCTGTCGGCAGCGGTTTCGAGCTGCCCCTGGCTACGGCGTTGCCGTTTGCCGCCGGCGCGGTGGCCGGCATGCTGATGGGGCGGGGGCTGGCGGCCCGGATGGCAGGCCCGGCATTGCAGTCTGGTTTTGCGACGCTGATGCTTGCGGCGGCGCTATGGATGCTGGTGAGCGCGAGCGGTTTGACCGGAGTGCAGGGATGATCTTCCGACAGCTGTACGATCAGGAATCGAGCACCTATACCTATCTGCTGGCGGCACGGCGCGGCGGCGAGGCGCTGATCATCGATCCGGTACGCGAGCAGATGGACAGCTATCTCCGGCTGCTCGAACAGCTGGACGCAAAGCTGGTCACCGCGATCGACACCCACACCCATGCCGATCATGTGACGGCGCTTGGCCGGCTACGGGAGGTGACTGGCTGCGTCAGCCTGATGGGCGAACGCTCGAAAGCGGAATGCGTCTCCGCGAGCTTTGCCGATGGTGATCTGTTGCGCATCGACGGTCTGTCGCTGCGCGCGATCTATACGCCCGGCCATACCGACGAATCGTTCAGTCTGCTGCTGGAGAAGGGGGCCGCGCCGCGCGTGTTCACCGGCGACGTGTTGCTGATCGGCGGTACCGGACGCACCGATTTCCAGAACGGCGATCCGTATGCGTCCTACGATTCGATCTTCAACAAGCTGCTGAAGCTGCCGGAGCATACGCTGGTGTATCCGGCGCATGACTACAAGGGTTGGCAGGTATCGACGATCGGTGACGAACGGCGCCACAACCCGCGGCTGCAGGTGTCGTCGCCGGAACAGTACGCGGCGATCATGAACCACCTGAATCTGCCCAATCCCAAGCTGATGGACGTCGCGGTTCCGGCGAATCTGCGCTGTGGCCTGATCTGATCACGCCGGGTTCGTCGCGCGCATGCAGTGCGACGACAGCTCCTAGGACGAACAGCTGACGGCGATATGTCGCACTTCCGGTGGCGGCTCGGCGGCATAGGCCTCGTGCTCCGGTTGTTCGTCATACGGCCGGCTCAGGATGTGCAGCAGGCGCTCGATCTCCAGATGGCTGCCGCGTTCGGCATCGGCGATCGCAGCCTGCGCCAGGTGGTTGCGCAGCACGAACTTTGGATTGACCGCATTCATCGCCGATGCCCGCGCATCGTCGCTGCGTGTTTCCTGACGCAGGCGGGCGCGATAGTCCTGCAGCCAGGGATCGAAACTGTCGAGGTCGTGAATCTGGTCGCGCAGTGCCGTGGGCACTTCGTCACGATCCGAGCGCACGCTCGCCAGTGCACGGAAGCAGCGGGTGAAATCGGAATGGCCGCGATGCAGCAGGGTCATAAAGCGGTTGATCAGTTCGATATCGCCTTCCTGCGCGACGCCGAAACCGAACTTGTCGCGCCACCGCTGCGTCATGCTTTCGGCGTAGACCGGACCGTAGCGCTCCAGCAGCGCCTGTCCCAGCTCCACCGCGCGTTCCGGATTCTCGTCGAGCAGCGGCAGGCAGGCCTGCACCAGCCGTGAGCAGTTCCAGTGGCCGATCTGCGGTTGCTGGTCGTAGGCGTAGCGCCCGCCTTCGTCGGAGTGATTGCAGATGTGGCGTGCATCGAAACCGTCGATGAAGCCATAGGGGCCGAAATCCAGGGTGAGCCCGAGGATCGACATGTTGTCGGTGTTCATCACGCCGTGGCAGAAGCCGACCGATTGCCATTGCGCGATCAGTTTCGCAGTGCGCTCGATGACCTCGCCGAGCCAGGCGGCATATCGATCGGGGCGCTGCCGCAGTTCCGGAAAATGCTCGTCGATGACGTGATCGGCGAGTGGCTGCAGATGCTGATACTGCTGGCGATAGAAGAACACTTCGAAGCTGCCGAAGCGCACATGCGAGGGCGCCACCCGGCAGATGACCGCGGCCGGCTCCAGGGTCTCGCGCCGGACCCGGTCGTCGGCGCTGATCAGGCTCAGCGCCCGCGTGGTCGGGATGCCGAGGTGATGCAGCGCTTCGCCACACAGGTACTCGCGCACGCTGGAACGCAGCACCGCGCGGCCATCGGCGAAGCGCGAGTAGGGCGTCGGGCCGGCGCCCTTCAGCTGCAGATCCCAGGAGCGCCCCTGGCGATCGCGCGTCTGCCCGAGCAGGATCGCGCGGCCATCGCCCAGCTGTGACACCCAGACACCGAACTGATGGCCGGCATACAGCATCGCCACCGGTTCGCCACCCGGCAGCGGCGCGTTGCCGGAAAAGAGGTCGGTGAACATGGCGCTGTGCAGTTCCGCCGGATCGAGTTCCAGCAGTGCTGCGACCTCGGTATTGACGTGCAGCAGACGCGGTTGCCGCAGCGGTGTCGGCATCACGCGCGAGCCATAGACCTCGCCGAGGCGGGCGTAGCGATTGTCCAGCGGCAAGGCGGTGAGTGAATGCGGCACGATCAGTCTGGAAAGAGGCGGGCGCTCACTCTAATGGAGCGCCGTGGGGGGCGATAGTTGCCTCGCCCGATGCAGGTCAGTGCCGCAGCCGCGCGCGCAGCTCTGCAGGGCTGAGATAGTGGGGTGCGGCCTGGCCTTCGATCTCGCGGATCAGGGCGACGATGTCGCGGTTGACCGGCGTTGCCAGCTGATGGGTTTCGCCAAGGCGCACGATCTCGCCATTGAGTTCGCCGATCTCGGTGGGCCGGTCGCTTTCGATGTCGGCGACCATCGAGGGATAGGCACCATCTTGCAAGCCGTTCCTGGCGCGTGCGAACCACCACGGCAAGCGCGTACTGCCGGCCAGCAGATGACGGTAGAGCGTGTAGGGGATCGGCATCGGCAATTGATAGTCGATGCCGGCGCGGGTCAGCAGCCGGGTGGCTTCATCGAGCACTGCGACATAGACCGCACGCAGATCGGGCTGGGTCAGCAGATCGCGGAAGGTGGTGTGGGTCAGCGCGCAGATCGGATTGGCGAGGTTGATTAGCAGCTTCCCCCAGGCCGACGCGTCGCCCTGCGCACGCGAGACCCGCATGCCCGAGCCCTTGAACGCCGCCAGCAGACGCCGGTCGTCGCTGCCGATCAGCAATTGCGGTCTGGTGGTGATCTGCGCATGCAGCGGCCCCAGCAGTTGGCCGTTGAACATGATGGTCATCGGTGCCACACGTGCCTGTGGATGGCGCTCGCGGATCAGACGCAGTGCGCGCACGCCGTTGAGTGTCGAGATGAGGGTGCAGTGCTCGGGAATCGGGCCGAGGGCGTCGAGCACTCCGGCCAGCTGTGGGAACTTGACTGCGAGCAGCACGTAGTCGACGTCCTGCAACGACAGCTGATAGACCGGCTCCGGAGGCGCGACCACCAGGGCCGCCTGGCCCGGAGTGGCCTGATCGACGCGCAGTTGGCCGACGGCTTGCATCGTCGCGCGATCCTTGTCGCGGACATAGAGGCGCACCGGTTCGCGCGCGGCCGTCAGCAGATGGGCGGTAACGATGGTGCCGACGGCGCCGGCGCCGATGATCAGGATCATGTCGGAGTGCTCCAGTTCTGGGAGGCTCGCGACCGGGCCGACGACAATGGTCGAGCAAGCAGGAGCCGGCCCAACAATGCCAGAATCGATCCCATAAGGTCAGGTCAAGGCGTGGCTGCGCCGACACAGGGGGAAGAGGGCGACATGAGAATCCGCATTACGCCGGTTGTTGCGGCTGCGGTTTGGGCGGCAATGTCCTGCGGCGCGCAGGCGGCCGACCGCAATCTCGAGGCGGTGCTCGGCTGCCTGCGCGGCAATATCCCGGAAACCGTGCAGATCAAGGATGTGAGCCTGACCAGCATCGACCGCACCGGTGGCAAGCGCACCTTGTTGGGGCGGTTGTATGCCACGCAGGAGGATGATCGCTTGCGTGCGACGGTCAAGATCGTGGCGCCAGCGGATCTGGCCGGGGCCGCGTATCTGTTGCGTGAGCGGCCTGCGGGCGGTGACGAGATGTTCGTGTTCGTGCCGGCGCTGAACAAGGTGCGGCGCGTGGTCGGTGCGGCGGCGGACGGCTCCCTGTGGGGGACCGATCTCTCTTATGGCGACATCAAGCAGTTGAATCACGCTTACAGCGCCGACCATGCACGGCTGGAGCCGGCGGCGGTGCTGAACGGTCGTGCGGTGGATGTGCTGTCGGCAACGCCAAGCGCCGACCAACCGTCGCGGTTCACCCTGATCCGCAGCTGGATCGATCAGAAAACCTGCGTGGTGTTGAAGACCGACTTTCTTGAAGGGGCCGCCGTGCGCAAGCGACTGCTGGTCGATGCCGACAGCCTGCAGCAGAGCGGCCCGCACTGGTATGCGGGGGCTGCGGTGATGAGCGATCTGCGGGCGGGCACGCGCACCGAACTGAAGGTGCTGGGTGTCAGTGCCGGTGGGCATCTGGCCGAGCGCTATTTCAGCCCGGCGATGTTTCACGTCGGTAGTTGAGCCCGGTATTCATGGAGCGATTGACCCGCTGGCTGTCGGCGCATCCGCTGTCGGTGGTTTGGGCCGTCGCGCTGGTGTCCGTGATGGCGGCCCTGACCCTGTTCGATCCGGTCACGCAGACCCTGCGTCTGCAGGTCGACCCTTCGATCGAGCGCCTGTTGCCGGCGGAGAATGCCGACCGCGAAGTGCTCGAACGGGTGCGTCTGCAGTTCGGCGAAACCGATCCGGTGTTGCTGGCGGTCGGCTTCGATACCGTCTACAGCGCCGACAGCATCGCCCGCATCGATGCGCTGACGCAGCGGCTGGCGGCGCTGCCGGGTGTGCGTCAGGTGCTGTCGCTGGCCAATGCGCCGAACGCGCTGGCGGAAGGCGACGAGATCGAGATCAGCAGTTTTGCGGTGCAGGCGCGCGAATCGCCGCAGCGCGTGCAGGATTTTGCCACGCAGGTGGCGGCCAACCCGCTGTACCACGGCACCCTGGTGTCCGATGACGGGCGTTATGCGGCGTTTGCGATCACGCTGGAGGGCGTCGACGAGATCCAGTTCCGCGCCGCGCGCTATGGCGGGCAGATCCGCGCACTGGCGCAGGAGCTGACCGGGTCGTCGGAGATCTGGATCACCGGCAGTTCGGTGGTCAAGGCGGAAACCACCGATGCCATCCTGCGCACGCTGCGCTTCACGTTGCCGGCGATCACCCTGCTGGTGGTCGTGCTGCTGTTCCTCGCGTATCGCGATCTGCGAGCGGTGTTGCTGGCCACACTGGCGATCAGCCTTGCGCTGCTGTGGACGCTGGCATCCGCAGTGCTGCTGCGGATGCCGATCAATCTGGTCACCGCGATCGTGCCGCCGCTGGTGATCACGCTGGGCCTGTCGTACGCAGTACATCTGCTGGCCGAGTTCTTCGAGCACGATCATGCGCAGGCTTCCCGCGCGATGCGGAGCGAACGCGTGTTGCGCCGGGTCGGCATGGGTCTGCTGCTGTCCGGCGGCACCACCATCGCCGGCTTCCTGGCGCTGATGCCCGGAGCGCTGCCGGCGATCCGCGAATTTGCGATCCTGTCGAGTCTCGGCGTCGCTTACTCCACGCTGCTGATGCTGGGTTTCCTGCCGGGCGCGTTGAGCCTGGCCGGCACCCGGCGCCATCGGCCACCGCTGGCCGAGGCCTACTTTGTCCGCGCCGCGCATCGGCTGGCGGGCTTCGACCTGAAATGGCGCAACTGGATCATCGCGATTGCGCTGCTGTCGATCCCGATCGATCTGTATTTCATCTCGCAGATCCGCGTTGGTACCGAGTACATCAAGAGCTTCGAGCCGGATGCACGGGTGCGGCTCGACTACGAGGCGATCAATCAGCATTTCAACGGCGCGAGTGTGGTCTCGGTGCTGATCGAAACCCACGTCAACGACGCGCTGACCGATCCCGCGCTGATCGCCGAGGTCGAGCAGTTGCAGCTGTGGCTGCAGCAGCAGCCGGAAGTCGGGGCGGTCGCTTCGTATGTCGATTACCTGAAGTTGATCAACCGCAATCTCAACGAAGGCGATCCGGCGTACTACGCGATTCCCGAGACACAGGCGGCGGTCAAGCAGCTGCTGGTCTTCGGCGGCAGCGAGGACATCCGGCGCGTGATCGATTCACGCTTCCGCACCGCACTGGTCACGCTGCGGATCACCGTCGACGATTCGATCGGCATCACCGATTTCGTTGCCCGTACCGAACAGCGTCTGCGGCAGATGAAGCCGCCATTGAATGGTCAGGTCACCGGCACGCCGGTACTGGCAACGCGCACGGTCAACGCGATTGCGTCGGGCCAGCTGAGTTCGCTGGCCATCGCGTCGGTCGCGATCTGGGCGATGCTGGCGCTGCTGTTCACCTCGGCGCGCGCGGCGCTGCTGGCGATGCTGCCCAATCTGCTGCCGGTGGCGTTGTACTTCAGCATTCTCGGCGCGCTGGACATCACGCTGAATCCGACCACCAGCCTGATCGCGTGCATCGTGCTGGGTATCGCCGTCGACGATACGATTCATTACCTGGCGCGTTTCAATGCCGATGCCCGTGCCCGTGCCAGCGAGACCGATGCGGTCAAGCATGCGCTCGCCGGTGTGCTGCGGCCCGTCACCCTGACGCTGGTGGCGCTGTGCCTGGGCTTCCTGATCTTTACCGGCAGCGAGCTGCAGAACCAGGTGCAGTTCGGCCTGCTGTCGGCAGCGACGCTGCTGATTGCCTGGATCGCGGACATCACCCTGACACCCGCGCTCAGTTCCAAGCTGCGCGTTGTCACCCTGTGGGACATCCTGCGCCTGGATCTGGGGCAGTCGCCGCAGCATACGATCCCGCTGCTGTCCGGACTGTCCCTGCGTCAGGCGCGGGTGTTCGCGCTGATGTCCCAGGTGGAGAAACTGCCCGCGGGCTCCCGGGTGATCCGCCAGGGTGACTACGCGCGCGACATCTATGTGGTGATCGACGGCAAGCTCGAAGCCTGGGTGGAACGCGCCGAGGGCCGCAAGGCGCTGTCGACCATGGTGCGCGGTGCGGTGATGGGGGAGGCGGGCTACTTCGGCCAACGACGCACCGCCAGCGTCGATGCGCTGACGGAAGTGCGCCTGCTGCGCTTCGATTCCCAGGATCTCGAACGCCTGCGACTGCGTTATCCGCGGATCGCCGCCGTCATCTTCCGCAACCTCAACCGCATCCAGGCCGAGCGATTGGCGCGCGCCACCGCGATGCTGCCGTAGGAAAGACCTACCTGAAAAGGTGGCGGCGCTGACGTGACCGGGGCGCTAGCCTACGATGCGGGAAATTCCGAGTTCGAACAGACAGACAATTTAGGAAAGGAGAGTGTTGCGATGAGTCTGAAAGGCAAGACCTTGTTCATCACCGGCGGTTCACGGGGCATTGGCCACGCCATTGCGCTGCGCGCAGCGCGCGACGGCGCCAACGTGGTGATCGCCGCCAAGACCTCGGACCCGCATCCGAAGCTGCCGGGCACGATCCACAGCGCCGTCGAGGACATCAATGCCGCCGGCGGCAAGGGCCTGCCGATCCTCTGCGACATCCGCGATGAGGAACAGGTCAAGGCGGCGATCGCGCAGACCGTCGAAACCTTCGGCGGCATCGATATCCTGGTCAACAACGCCAGCGCGATCAGCCTGACCGGCACCCTGCACACCGACATGAAGCGTTATGACCTGATGAATGGCATCAACGCCCGCGGTACCTACATGGTCGGACGTCATTGCATCCCGCATCTGAAGAAGGCCGGCAATCCGCACATCCTGACGCTGTCGCCGCCGCTGGATATCCGGCCGCGCTGGTTCGCACCGCACGTCGCGTATTCGATCGCCAAGTACGGCATGAGCCTGTGCACGCTGGGCTGGGCCGAGGAGTTCCGCAAGGACGGGATCGCCGCCAATTCGCTGTGGCCGCGCACCACCATCGCGACAGCGGCGGTGGCCATGATCGGTGGCGACATGGTGATGCACAAGTCGCGCACGCCGCAGGTGATGGCCGACGCCGCGTACGTGATCCTGAACAAGCCGGCGCGCGAATTCACCGGCAATTTCTGCGTCGACGACCAGGTCCTGGCAGCGGAAGGCGTGACCGATTTTTCGTCCTACGCCGCCGTGCCGGGCACGCCGGACAAGGATCTGGCACCGGATTTCTTCCTGCCGGACGATCTGCTGAAGATGGGCTGAGAAAGTCCGCACGCCGTCGGCGGCGGCTTGCGCTGGGCGGGCGGTAGGCTACCCTCTGCCGCCTACTGCCTTGCTCCCGTCTTCAGTTCATGTCCCGCTGGCGTCCGCCGTCACAGAAATCCTCGCCGTACATTACCGCCGAAGGTCAGGCGCAACTGCGTGCCGAGTTCGAGCAGCTGTGGCGCCAGCGCCGCCCGGAGGTGGTGCGGGCGCTGGCGGCGGCTGCGGCCGAAGGGGATCGCAGCGAGAATGCCGAGTATCAGTACCGCAAGAAGGAGCTGCGCGAGATCGATGCGCGCCTGAAATACCTGACCGCGCGGCTGGCCGAGGTCGTGGTGGTTTCGGCCAAGCCCTCGGCAGACGGAAAAGTATTCTTCGGCGCCTGGGTGGCGCTGGTGGATGATGATGACGTGACCCGCGAGTACCGTCTCGTCGGTGCCGACGAGGCCGACAGCAGCCGTGGCTACATCAGCATCGATGCGCCGGTGGCCAGGGCGGTGCTGGGACGCGCTGTCGGCGATGCCGTACTGGTGCAGCTGCCGGGCGGCGAAGCCGGCTTCGAGATCGTGTCGGTCCGCTACGACCCGGCCTGACCGCCTCGCCGCCACGGTAACTGTGATGTCGTTCAGCTTTCTGCAAGGGCGGGGGAACGTACACTCGTGATCTGCTGTCAGAAGCCTGATCTCAGGAGAGTGCCATGAGCCTTGATCCATCCCGAATCCTGTTCCGTGCGGTCGTTCTCGGCGCTGTGGCGGTGCTGGCCGCCTGCGCTACCACCACGCCCTATCAGCCACTGGGCGACGGCGGCGGGTTCACCGAGCAGAAGATCGAAACCAACCGCTATCGGATTGCCTTTCTCGGCAACTCCAGCACGCCGCGGCAGACGGTCGAGAACTACATGCTCTATCGATCGGCGGAGCTGACGCTCAACAGTGGCTTCGACTATTTCATTCTCACCAGCAACGACACCGAAGCGCGGACGCGCTATTCACAGAGCGTATCGGCCTATGGCGGCCCGGCCTGGGGCGGTTGGGGCTGGGGTGGTTACCGTCGCGGCATCGGTTTCGGCGTGAGTTCCGCAACCCCGATAACCGACTATCAGGCGCAGGCGATCGTGCTGATGTTCAAGGGGCAGAAGCCGGAACAGAATCCGGATGCCTACGATGCGCGGGCGGTGAAGGAAAGTCTGCAGCCGCTGATTCAGTGGCCGCAGCTGCAAGCGAAATAGACCGACGTTCGTTGCCGTTGACGATGGTCAGGCCCCGGTTTGATGCCGGGGCTTTTCTGTGTGCGATTCGCGGGCAACAAAAAACCCGGCCGGAGCCGGGTTTTCGTTCAAGGATTGGTCGGGGTGACAGGATTCGAACCTGCGACCTCTTGCTCCCGAAGCAAGCGCTCTACCAAACTGAGCTACACCCCGTTTGTTCTCAGGCGACGCGATTCGTATTGAATCGGGCCAGCTCTACCATGGCGGTTTTGTGCTGTGAATCGGGAAGATCACAGAGCGCCTGGATGGCTTCACGGCTGTGCCGTTCAGCGAGGGCGCGAGTGTAAGGAATCGCATCGGTGGATTCAACTGCTTTCATCACTTCGTCGAGTTTTTCGACACGGCCGAGGCGGATCGCATCGCGGATCAGTTCGCTCTGCGTCGCGGTGCCATGTTTCATCGCATGAATCAGCGGCAGCGTCGGCTTGCCTTCCGCGAGATCGGCGCCGATGTTCTTGCCGCTGACCGCCGGGTCGGCGATGTAGTCGAGCAGGTCGTCGACCAGCTGGAACGCCAGACCCAGATGATGACCGTAGGCATGCAGCTGTGCCTGGACCGTTTGCGGCTGATCGGCGGCGATCGCGCCGAGCTGGCAGGCAGCTTCGAACAGGCGCGCGGTCTTCAGTTCGATCACGCGCAGGTAACGTGCCTGATCGACGTCCGGATCGCCGGCATTGAGCAATTGCAGGACTTCGCCCTCGGCGATCGCATTGGTGGCGTTGGCCATCACCTCCATCACGCTGGGGCGGCCGGCTTCGACCATCATCTGGAACGCGCGGGAATAGAGAAAATCGCCCGACAGCACCGCCCCGGCATTGCCCCAGACCGCGCTGGCGGTCTTGCGGCCGCGGCGCAGGCTGGAGTCATCGACCACATCGTCATGCAGCAAGGTCGAGGTATGGATGAACTCGATGGTCGCGGCGTGCAGCACGGCTTCGTCGCCGGGGCCGCCGCAGGCGCCGGCGCTGAGCAGCACCAGGGCCGGCCGCAGACGCTTGCCGCCGGCAGCGATGATGTAGTTGCCGATCTCGTTGATCAGCGCGACTTCCGAGCGCAGGCGGGCGCGGATGGTGTCATCCACCCGCTGCATGTCGCCAGCGATCGGAGCGAGGATAGTGTGGAGGTTCATAGAGCCGCGCGATGCTAGGGGGGCTGGCGTTTCCCGTCAACGACTTAGCGGCATGCCGGGATTGCCCCGAGCCTGTGGATAGACGTGTGAATATTGTTGACGTTGACCGGCCACGTCCCTACAATTGCGCGCTTCATCGGGCCGGGTGGCGGTATCGCTGCGGCTTACAATCAAAATTATATTCTTTAGTTCTTTGGAGTTAACGATGTACGCCGTGATCAAAACCGGTGGCAAGCAATACAAGGTCGCCTCTGGCGACACGCTGAAACTCGAGAGTCTGGTTGCCGAGGTCGGCAGCATCATCTCGTTCGACGAAGTGCTGATGATCGCCAATGGCGACCAGCTGACCGTCGGCAGCCCGATCGTTAGCGGCGGTGCCGTGAAGGCCGAAATCCTCGCCCATGGTCGTGGCGACAAGATTCGTATCGTCAAGCATCGTCGTCGCAAGCACTATCACAAGGAACAGGGTCATCGGCAGAACTTCACGGAAGTGAAGATCACCGAGATCGTTGGCGCCTGATCAGCTAAGGAGTCCTAGGAAATGGCACATAAAAAGGCAGGCGGCAGTACTCGTAACGGCCGCGACTCTGAAAGCAAACGACTTGGCGTCAAGAAGTTCGGCGGCGAAGCGGTGATCCCCGGCAACATCATCATCCGTCAGCGCGGCACCAAGTATCGCCCGGGTGTGAACGTTGGCCTTGGCAAGGACCACACGCTGTTCGCGCTGGTTGAAGGCAAGGTCCAGTTCAAGACCCGTGGAGCTGCCGGCAAGCTTCATGTGGACGTGGTTCCGGCCTGAAGCCACACGGTAAAAAAAGCCCCGGAAACGGGGCTTTTTTGTGGCAGGCCTTCTCCGGTCGCGGTTCCTGATCGCAAGACCGAGCTTGCTGCTGAAGCTCCGTCGGAAATTTCCCTGGAAATTCCTTGGGGATCTTTCCGCTCGTGGATGATTTGTCGCTGTTGCTGCATTAGGCTGTCCCATCGTTTTACCGTACAGGCCGCATAGATCCATGAAATTTGTTGATGAGGCCAAGATCCTGGTCGAGGGCGGCAAGGGCGGCAATGGCTGCATCAGTTTCCTGCGGCTGAAGTACATGCCGTTCGGTGGCCCGGACGGCGGCGACGGTGGCTCCGGCGGTGCGGTGTGGGCCGTGGCCGATGCCAACCTCAATACGCTGGCCGATTTCCGCTTTACCCGTGCATTCCGTGCGCCCTCGGGCATCAACGGCCAAGGCTCCAACTGCAATGGCGCCGGCGGCGATGACATCGAGGTGCGGATGCCCTTGGGGACCCGCATCTTCGATGCCGGAACCGAGGAAATGATCGGCGAGCTGATGCGCTCCGGGCAGCGGATCAAGGTCGCCGAAGGCGGCCATCGCGGGCTTGGTAATCCGCATTTCAAATCGGCGACCAATCGCACCCCGTACAAGGCCACCAAGGGTAGCCCCGGTGAAGTCCGCGAGCTGAAATTGGAGCTGTCGCTGATGGCCGATGTCGGGCTGCTGGGCATGCCCAATGCCGGAAAATCGACCCTGCTGGCATCGGTGTCCGCAGCGCGCCCGAAGATCGCCGACTATCCGTTCACGACCCTGTATCCGCAGCCCGGCGTGGTGTCGGTGGGCCTGTCGCGTTCGTTCGTGATGGTCGACATTCCGGGGCTGATCGAGGGCGCCGCACAGGGCGCGGGCCTTGGCATCCGCTTCCTCAAGCATCTGCAGCGCACCCGCCTGATGCTGCATCTGGTCGATATCCTGCCGCCGGACGACAGCGACATCCTGAACAACATCCAGACGATCAATGCCGAGCTGGCCGCGTTCAGCACGGAGCTGGCCGAACGCGAACAATGGCTGGTGTTCAACAAGACCGACGTCATGCTCGACAGCGAGTGGCGAAAACTGGTGGCCGATACCGTGCAGAAACTGAACTGGAAAGGACGTTGGTTTGCGATCTCTGCCGCCTCGCGCAAGGGCTGTGACGAGCTTTGCGCTGCCGCCATGGACTGGGTCGAGGCCAAGGCGCGTGAAGCGGCCGAAGCGGTGGCGCAGTCGACGCGGGCCGTGGTTCCGCAGCCGATGCCGGTTGCTCCCGCCACTGTCGGCGACAAGGCTGCAGTCAAGCCAGAGGGCAAGGTGCGTGCGAGCCGCGCGGCGCTGACCAAGGCTGAAGTTGCGACGGCCGTGCCGGCGAAAGCGAAAGCCAGAACAACCCCGGCGAGCAAGCCGGCGAAGCCCGCGTCGAAAGCGCCAAAGACCGTGGCCAGGACGGGCAAGTCCCCGACCGTGAAACCTGCGAAAAAGGCTGCGAAGACGAGCGGAAAAGAAGCCGTCAAGCACGTCAAGCCGCAGGCCAGAAAGGCCGTGAGCAAGCCTGTGGCCAAGCCGGCTGCTGCCGCCAGAAAGTCGGCGGCGGCATCGAAACAAGCAGGCAAGACGGCTGCACGCAAGACCGGCGTCGTGGGCAAGGTGGCAACGACGCGTACGGCGGTGAAGAAAGCGGTCGTGAAGCGTGCCGCGAAAAAGGTGGCCAAGAAAGCACCGAAGAAAGCACCGAAAAAAGTGCTGGCGCGGCAGCCGGCGCTGAAGACAGTGGCGGTAAAGCGCGTGGCAGCCAAGAAGGCGGCCACGCGGCTTGTCAAAAAAACGGTGAAGAAAGCAGGGGTGGCATCGCGCACGCGTGGCGCCACGGCCAAGCCGGCACGCTCCGCCGCGGTGAAGGCGAGCAAGAAAACGACCAAGGTCGTGGCCAAGTCGATCAAGCAGGTCAAGGCGCCGGCCCGAAAAGCCGTCAAGCGCACGACCAGGGCGCGCCGCTAGCTCTCAGCCATGAGCGTAAATCGCGAAAAGCTGGCCCGTACCCGCCGCTGGGTGATCAAGGTGGGCAGTTCGCTGGTCACCGCCAAGGGGCGCGGGCTGGATCACGAGGCCATTCGTGACTGGTGTGCCCAGATTGCACAGCTACGTGCTGAAGGCGTGCAGGTGGTGCTGGTGTCGTCCGGGGCAGTGGCCGAAGGCATGGCGCGTCTCGGGCTCAGCAAGCGCCCGTCGGCCCTGCATGAGCTGCAGGCGGCAGCGGCGGTGGGGCAGATGGGCCTGGTCCGCGCCTACGAAAGCGAGTTCAAGACCCACGGCATCAAGGCGGCGCAGATTCTGATGACGCATGACGATGTGGCCGATCGCGGCCGCTATCTCAATGCGCGTGGCACCTTCACCACGCTGCTGGATTTCGGCGTGGTGCCGGTGGTCAACGAGAACGATACGGTGGCCACCGACGAGATCCGTCTCGGCGACAACGATACGCTCGGTGCGTTGACGGTGAACCTGATCGAAGCCGACCTGCTGGTGATCCTCACCGATCAGGAAGGGCTGTACGACGCCGATCCGCGCAGCAATCCGGATGCCAAGCTGGTGTCGGTCGCCGATCTGTCGGACCCGAAACTGGTGGGCATGGCCGGTGACAGCAAGGGCATCCTCGGGCGCGGCGGCATGCGCACGAAGCTCAATGCGGCCTATACCGCGGCCCGCTCCGGTGCGGCGACGGTCATTGCCCACGGCCGCAAGCCGGACGCCTTGCTGCAGATCCGCCGGGGTGCCGATATCGGCACCTTGCTGCAGCCGGCGCAGGGCGTGATGGCGGCGCGCAAGCGCTGGATCGCCGGGCAGATGCAGTTGCGCGGGCGCCTGTATCTGGATGAGGGCGCGGCTCGGGTACTGCGCGAGCAGGGACGTTCCCTGTTGCCGGTGGGGGTGGTGCGTGCCGAAGGCGATTTCTCGCGCGGTGACCTGGTGCAGTGTCTGGCGCCGGATGGCAGCGAAGTGGCGCGCGGCCTGAGCAATTATGACGCCGACGATGCGCTGAAGATTCTCGGTTGCAGCCGTGCGCAGCTGGTGGAGCGCCTGGGCTATCCGGGGGAGCCGGAGCTGATTCACCGCGACAATCTGATCATCGCCTGAGCCTGGGGGCACAGCAATGAAAAGGGCGCCCGAGGGCGCCCTTTTCATTGCTGTGCAGAACCGTTTGCAACGGTGCCTGACCAAGTGGCAGGCAACAAAAAAGCGGACCTTGCGGCCCGCTTTTTTGACTGCACCCGATCAGGGCAGAGGCTTATGCCAGCGCTTTGATGTGCGCGGCGAGGCGCGACTTGTGGCGCGCAGCCTTGTTCTTGTGAATCTGGCCCTTGTTGGCGTAACGGTCGACGACCGGCACCATTTCGGCGTAGGCGGCCTCGGCGGCCGGCTTGTCCTTGGCCTCGACGGCCTTGACGACTTTCTTGATGTAGGTCCGGATCATCGAGCGCTGGGCCACGTTGCGGGCACGGCGCTTCTCGGACTGGCGGGCGCGCTTTTTTGCGCTGGCAATGTTGGCCAAGGTGAAACTCCTGGGAAATTCCGGGGACTCGAAAAGGCCGCGGAGTATGGAGATCGAGCCCTGTTTTGTCAATGCCGATACGGGGTTGAAGCCGCTGTCGCGGACCGGCTCCTGCCCCGGTTCAGTTGCCCCGACGCGGGAGACAGCGCGCTCGCCGGGACGGCACCGCGATCACCGCCGGATGGCGGGACGCTGACGGCAATCTGCCGGCCGCGCGGTCGCGGTGGGAGCCCCGATTCCCGCCGGCCCGCGTAGGCGGTGCCGTGTTTTCTGCCGCCCTTGGCGATACCGTGATCGGCGGCGATGCCAAAGGCGGTGACAGGCTCTAAACTTCGCGGCTCATGTCCAGATCCCTGCTCAAATCCTCGGGCGTCGTCAGTGTGATGACGCTGTTGTCGCGTGTGCTGGGCTTCGTGCGCGACATCATGTTCGCCACGGCCTTCGGCGCCGGCGGTGGCATGGATGCGTTCCTGATCGCGCTGAAGATTCCCAATTTCGGACGGCGCATGTTTGCCGAAGGGGCCTTTGCGCAGGCCTTCGTGCCGGTGTTCGCCGAGACCAAGGCGACGCGCAGCCATGACGAGGTGCGCGAGCTCAGCGCCGTGGTCATGGGTACGCTCGGCGGCGTGCTGGCGGTGATCACGTTGATCGGCTGTCTGGCGGCACCGGCGCTGGTCTGGCTGTTCGCGCCGGGTTTCGGCGCCGATCCCGGCAAGCACCAGCTGGGTGCGGAGCTGCTGCGCTGGACTTTCCCTTACCTGATGTTCATCTCGCTGACGGCGATGGCCTCCGGGGTGTTGAACACCTACGGACGTTTTGCGGTGCCGGCCGCGACGCCGGTGCTGCTGAACATCTGCCTGATCGCATCGGCGTTCATCGATCCCGATTCGGTGCATGTGCTGGCCTACGCGGTATTCGTTGCCGGCATCCTGCAGTTCGCGTTCCAGTTGCCGTCGCTGGCGCGACTGAAACTGCTGCCGTGGCCGCGTTGGGGCTGGGGTGACAGCCGGGTGCGGCGGATCATCAGCCTGATGGTGCCGGTGATGATCGGCTCTTCGGTTGCGCAGGTCAGCCTGTTGCTGGATTCGGCGCTGGCCTCGTTCATGCAGGACGGCGCGGTCAGCTGGCTGTATTACGCCGATCGCCTGATGGAATTTCCGCTGGGCATTTTCAGTATCGCGATCGGAACCGTGATCCTGCCGACGCTGGCGCTGCAGCATGCGCAGAAATCCAGTGCCGATTTTTCGGCCACGCTGGATTGGGGGCTGCGCGCGATGCTGGTGATCGGTCTGCCCGCGGCGCTGGGGCTGGTGCTGTTTGCCGGGCCGCTGGTGGCGACGCTGTTCGGCCACGGCCAGTTCGGTGCCCACGATGTGGAGATGACCACGTATGCCTTGTGGGCCTACGGCTTCGGTTTTCTCGGGTTTTCGTTCGTCAAGATTCTGGTGCCGGGTTTCTATGCGCGCCAGGAAGTCCGGATTCCGGTGCGCTACGGCATCATCGCGCTGTGCTGCGGCATGACCATGAGCCTCAGCTTCTTTGCCCTGTCACGCGTCTTCGAGTTCAGCGCGCCGCATGCCGGTCTGGCCGCCGCGACCTCGGCCTCGGCCTGGATCAACGCGATGCTGCTGCTGCGCCGGCTGCGCCGTGACGGGGTGTATTGCCCCGGAAAGGATTGGTGGACGTTCATGCTCAGACTGCTGGCCGCCAATCTGGCGCTGGCCGCGGTGATCCTGACACTGGCCGGTCCGCTGGACAGCTGGCTGGCGGCCGGGTTCCGTGAGCGCGGATGGCGTGTGGCAATGGTGGTGGCCGCCGCTGCCGTCACCTACTTTCTGGTGCTGTGGGCGGTGGGATTGCGCCCGCGGCATTTCCGGAGAGCGTGATGCGTCTGATCCGCGGTCTGCACAACGCCCGTGCGATGCCGCACGGCAGCGTGGTCACGATCGGCAATTTCGATGGCCTGCATCGCGGGCATCAGGCGCTGATCGCCAGTGCCCGGGAACGCGCGCAGGCACTGGGTGCGGAGACCGTGGCGCTGAGTTTTGAACCGATGCCACGCGAGTATTTCTGCCCGGAGACGGCCCCGGCCCGGGTCGGAACCTTCCGCGGCAAGCTGCGCAGTTTTGCCGCGCTGGGGGTCGATCGCTTGCTGCTGCAGCGTTTCGGCGCAGCTTTCGCGCATTGGCCGGCCGAGGATTTCGTGCGCGAAGGTCTGGTGGCACGGCTGGGTGCGCGCGCGGTGGTGATCGGCGACGATTTCCGCTTCGGTGCCGGCCGTGAAGGTGATCTGGCGATGCTGAAGCGCCTGGGTGCGCGCTACGGTTTCGAGGCCACGGGGCTGGGCAGCGTGCGGATCGATGGTCAACGCTGCAGTTCCACCGCGGTACGGGCGGCGCTGGCGGTGCCGGATCTGACCGCTGCCGCGCGGATGCTGGGCGCGCCGTATCGTATCGTCGGGCGGGTGCGCGGCGGCCTGAAGCTGGGACGCACCCTGGACATGCCGACGGCGAACATCGTGTTCCGGCGGCTTCCGGCCCTGCGACTGGGGGTCTATGTGGTGCGCGCGCGACTGACCGATAGCCGCGCGGCCTGGGAGGGGGTGGCCAGTATCGGCATCCGCCCGACGCTGGGGCTGACGCAGTGCCTGCTCGAAACCCATGTGTTCGACGACAGCCCCGATCTGTACGGGCGCGAGCTGGAAATCGAGTTCCAGCAGTTCCTGCGGCCGGAACTGCGGTTTGACTCGCTGGATGTGCTGGCGCAGCAGATGCAACGCGACAAGGCCGACGCAATGGCGTTTTTCCGCACCGCAACAGATAATTAGCCGCTCTCTTACCTGGTCCATTGCGGTCGGCGCATGCGCCCCGGTTGCGATGGCGCAACGCCGCTCCCTACCGTGACCGACAAGCCGGACTACAAGCACACCATCAACCTGCCGGAAACGGCATTCCCGATGCAGGCCAATCTGGCGCGGCGCGAGCCCGAGATGCTGGCACGCTGGGAGCAGACGCGGCTGTACGACACCGTGCAGCAGGCCACCGCCGGCCGCGAGGATTTCTGGTTCATCGATGGTCCGCCGTATGCCAACGGCGATATTCATATCGGCCACGCGGTCAACAAGGTCCTGAAGGACATGGTGGTCAAGGCGGCGCGACTCGACGGTCGCAACGCGCCGTTCACGCCGGGCTGGGACTGCCACGGTCTGCCGATCGAGCTGCAGGTCGAAAAGAAATTCGGCAAGGTCGGCGAAAAGCTCGATGCCAAGGCCTTCCGCGAAAAATGCCGTGAATATGCCGGCGAACAGATCGCAAGGCAGCGCGAGGACTTCAAGCGTCTGGGCGTGCTTGCCGACTGGGACAACCCGTATCTGACGATGCAGCCGGCCTTCGAGGCCGAGCAGTTGCGTGTGCTGGCACAGATTGCCGACAACGGCCACGTGGTGCGCGGCTTCAAGCCGGTGCACTGGTGTCTGGATTGCGGCTCGTCGCTGGCCGAGGCGGAAGTCGAGTACGAGGACAAGGTCTCGCAGGCGATCGACGTGAAGTACTTTGCGGTCGACGCTGTCGATCTGTCGCGCCGCTTCGGCGGTGCCGACGCCGAAGGCGCGGCGTTTGTGATCTGGACCACGACGCCGTGGTCGCTGCCGGCGAGCCAGGCGGTTGCGGTGCACCGCGAACTTGAAT
This sequence comes from Solimonas flava, assembly GCA_040391865.1. GTDB lineage: Bacteria > Pseudomonadota > Gammaproteobacteria > Nevskiales > Nevskiaceae > Solimonas. The sequence continues at coordinate 21,195 of JBEBWZ010000013.1, read as the reverse complement.
ACGCGCTGGTCGATTTTGCCCGCGGCGGACGCGTGATCGTTGCCGCCGAACTGGTCGAGAGCCTGGCCAAGCGCTGGCAGGATGAAGCGCAGGTCCGGGCCACGATCTCCGGCGCGGCGCTGGAAGGCGCGCGCGCGCAGCACCCGTTTGCGCCGCGCACGGTGCCGCTGATTCTGGGCGCGCACGTCACGTTGGAAGCCGGTACCGGATTGGTGCATACCGCGCCGGCACATGGTGTCGACGATTACGTGGTGGCCCGCCAGTACCAGTTGCCGGTCGACAATCCGGTGGCTTCCAGCGGCGTGTTCATCGATGGCACGCCAGTCGTCGCCGGTCTGCATGTGCGCAAGGCGGAAGCGCCGATTCTCGAAGCGCTGAGTGCCGCCGGCACGCTGTTGCATCATGCCGAGATCCGGCACAGCTATCCGCATTGCTGGCGTCACAAGACGCCGCTGATTCAGCGTGCCACGCCGCAGTGGTTCGTCTCGATGGACGCGCAGGGCCTGCGTGCCGATGCGATCGCGGCCATCGGCAAGACACAGTGGATTCCCGCCTGGGGCGAAAACCGCATCCGGGAAATGGTCGCCGGTCGTCCCGACTGGTGCATCTCGCGGCAGCGTACCTGGGGTGTGCCGTTGGCGGTGTTCGTCGATCGCGAGCGCCAGACGCTGCACCCGGACACGGCCGCGCTGCTGCGGAAGATTGCCGACGCGGTGGCGAGCGGTGGACTGGAAGCCTGGTTCGGTTCCTCGCCCGCGGATTGGGGGGTGGACGAAAGCCGCTACGAGAAGTGCCCGGATACGCTGGACGTGTGGTTCGACTCCGGTGTGGTGCATCAGTGCTCGTTCCGCTCGGTACGGCCGCAGGCGCTGGAAAACGATCTCGCACCGCAGGCCGACATGTATCTCGAGGGCTCGGACCAGCATCGCGGCTGGTTCCAGTCGTCGCTGCTGACCAGCGTCGCGATGCGCGGGCGTGCGCCGTACAAGGCGGTGCTCACCCACGGTTTCACCGTGGACGAGCAGGGCCGCAAGATGTCGAAGTCGCTCGGCAACGTGGTCGCGCCGCAACAGGTGACCAAGACGCTGGGCGCGGATGTGCTGCGCCTGTGGGTTGCAGCCTCCGATTACTCCGGCGAGATTGCGATTTCCGACAAGTTGCTGGCGCGGATGGCAGATGCCTATCGCCGCATCCGCAATACCGCACGCTATCTGCTGGGCAGCTTCAAGGATTTCGATCCCGCGACCGATCGGGTTGCGCCGCAGGATCTGCTCGCGGTTGACCGCTGGGCCGTGGCCGGTGCCGCAAAGCTGCAGCAGGAACTGTGCGCCGCGTACGGCGCGCGCGAGTTCCATCAGGTGTATCACCGCCTGCACAACTACTGCGTCACCGATCTCGGTGGTTTGTACCTCGATATTCTCAAGGACCGTCTGTACACGCTGCCGAAGCAGTCGCAGGCACGGCGTTCGGCCCAGACCGCGCTGCTGCACATCGCGGAAGGCCTGGTGCGCTGGATCGCACCGGTGCTGTCGTTCACCGCCGACGAGATCTGGAACATGCTGCCGGGCGACCGTTCGCAGTCGATCTTCGCGCAGCGCTGGTACGAGTTCCCGCAGGTGGCGGCGGACGACGTCAACTGGACACAGCTGCAGGCGGTGCGCGAGCCGGTGAAGAAGGTGCTCGAGGACCTGCGCGTGGCAGGCGCGATCGGTTCCGGTCTCAATGCGGAAGTGACGCTATACGCCGATGATGAGTTGGCCGCGAGTCTGCGCCAGCTTGGCGAGGAGCTGCGCTTCTGGTTCATCACCTCCGGGGCTGCCGTCGAACCAGCTGCGGCGCGTCCGCCGGAAGCAGTCGAGCGGCTGCTGGAAAGCGGCGAAACACTATGGATCCGCGCGGTGCCGTCGGCCAGCAGCAAGTGCGAGCGTTGCTGGCATCAGCGCGCGGATGTCGGCACCCATGCGGCGCATCCGACCTTGTGCGGGCGTTGTGTGGTCAATATCGACGGCAGCGGCGAAATACGGAGTTTCATCTGATGTCCTTCCAGTACAAGAATGTCTACTGGCTCTGGCTGACGGCCCTGGTGATCGTGCTCGATCAGATCACCAAGCAACTGGTGGTGAAGCATCTCGACTGGTTCGACGTGACACCACTGCTGCCGAACCTCAACCTGGTGCACATGAAGAACACCGGAGCCGCGTTCTCGATGCTGTCCAATGCGCCGCCGGCATTCTTCGTGTTGCTCGGGGTGACGGTCAGCGTGGTGATCCTGTGGTGGTTGCGCCGCAATCCGCAGGGGCAGACCATCATCGCGCTGGCACTGACACTGATCATGGGTGGCGCACTGGGTAACGTGATCGATCGTGTCACGCGCGGTCATGTGATCGATTTTGTCGATTTCTATGTGGGCAGCTGGCATTTCGCCGCGTTCAATGTCGCCGATATGGCGATCTCCGCGGGCGCCGGTCTGTTGATCCTCGACATGTTTCTCGACTGGCGCCGTCAGCGTGCCGCTGCGGCAGGAAAACACTGATGCAGATTCTGTTGGCCAATCCGCGGGGTTTCTGTGCCGGCGTCGATCGCGCGATCGAGATCGTCGAGCGGGCACTGGAAGTGCTGGGCGCGCCGATCTATGTGCGTCATGAAGTGGTGCACAACCGTTTCGTGGTCGACAACCTGCGCGCCAAGGGGGCGGTGTTCGTCGAGGAAATCGATGAGATTCCCGATGCCGCAACCTGCATTTTCTCCGCGCATGGCGTTTCGCAAGCGGTACGCAAGGCGGCCGAAGATCGCGGGCTGACGGTATTCGATGCCACTTGTCCGCTGGTGACCAAGGTGCATATCGAGGTCAAGCGCTACTCGCGCGATGGCTTCGATGTGGTGCTGATCGGCCATGCCGGGCATCCCGAGGTCGAAGGCACGATGGGCCAGTTCGATCCGTCGCAGGGCGGGAAGATCCATCTGGTCGAAACGCCGGCCGATGTGGCGCAGCTGCCGATCAATGCGCCGGAGCGCATGGCGTATGTCACGCAGACAACGCTGTCGGTCGATGACACCTCGCGGGTGATCGATGCGCTGCGCGAGCGGTTTCCGCAGGTGCAGGGGCCGCGCAAGGATGACATCTGCTACGCGACGCAGAATCGCCAGGATGCGGTCAAGGATCTGGCGGCGCGCTGCGATGTGTTGCTAGTGGTGGGGTCGCGCAACAGTTCCAACTCGAATCGTTTGCGCGAGTTGTCCGAGAGCCGCGGTACCCCGGCGTACCTGATTGATGGTGCGCAGGACATACGCCCGGAATGGGTGGAAGGGCGCGCGCGCGTCGGTGTGACTGCCGGTGCTTCAGCGCCGGAGGTGCTGGTGCGCGAAGTGGTGCAGCGTCTGCGCTCGCTGGGTGGCGTCGAAGCGACCGAACTGCCGGGGCGGGCCGAGCACATCGTGTTCTCGCTGCCGCAGGCCTTGCGGCGGGCGACGGGGCCGAACCGGAACGGAACGTCGTCGGAGTAACTGACCCCGAGTTCAGGGCGCGGCAACACTTGAGGTGTTGCCGCGCGGGTCTCAAGGGGGCTCCGGATCAGTGCTGTGGCACCGGTGTGTCGTCCTCGCCGCGGCGCTCGCGCCACCAGATCGGGAAATAGCGGGGTGTTTGCGTACCGACATTGTCGGTGCTGGCAATCGCTGCATTCGCGCCCAGCGCCTGCACTTCACCCGCCAGTCCCACCGAACTCAGGTTGCGGCTGCGCCGGTCGCCGGCGGCTCCGGCCGCGGTTGCGGCCGCGATGAAGGCCGGAACGCTGCCGGAGCTGTCACGCAGGCTGACACCATAGAGTTTGCCGGAACCTTCCGATGGCTCGCAGAGGGCCGCGTTGCTGGCCTCCGGCACGTAGCTGGTGAACAGCACGGTGCCACCGACAGTCAGCGGTTGCGACAGCGCTTTCTCGCCGTTAGCGGAGAGCGCCAGTCTCCAGCCGGTGCCGAGATTCGCGTGATCCGCGCAATCGCTGTTGCCGCTGGCACAGGCGCTGCTGAGATCGGCGAAATCGGTATGGCGGGCGATATCGGCGTCGCGCGTACGGATCTGCTCGGCGGTCTTGCCGCTGGCCAGCGCGCTGTCGCGGAACACGTAAAGCCAGTTGCGGGTAGTGCGATCGAGAGGATCTTCGCGGTTGCCGGAACCGAAGATTACCGCGTCGTAATTGCCGTCCGCCCCCCGGATCGGCACATAGTCGGGCGCGTGGAAGAAGCGGCGGTCATCGGCCACGGTGTTGCTGGAACCATTGCGGCCGACGCTGGCGACAGCGGTGAACGTCCACTTGCTGCGATCCGCACCCGGCAGATCGCCGCGCCACAGCCGGCCTCCGGTGTCTGCGACATACAGGCGGTCGAGATAGCCGTCGCCATCGGTGTCGGTGGCGACCAGCTCGGCAGGAATCGAATCGGTGAGCAGCGGGTGGCGGAAGGCGCGCCCGGCGGCGGTCCATGTGGCGGTATCGCCCTTGACGGCCTTCCAGACCAGTTCGCCGGTTTCGGCATCGACGATGTAAATCGCATTGCCCTTGTTGTCGTCGGTGCCGACGAGATTGTCGCTGGCGCGGGCCAGATCCTTGCCGAGACGGGTGCCGGCACTGTTGCGGCCGCCGTTGTAGCCACCGCCGAAGACCAGGACGTACTTCTCGGTGGTGGTGGAGCCGTCCTGTACACGCATCCGTCCCACCGATGGCGTCGAGAAAGTCATCGCCAGTTCCGGATACCAGCTGGCGGAACCGCTGACCAGCCCCGTGCTGTTGTACAGGCCCTCCGGCCCCAGGCGCCATTTCAGTACCGGACTGTCCGGATTCTTGACGTCGAGCGCGTAGTAATGGTTTCCGCTGCGGCGCAGGCCGAAGAACACCATGGCCTTGTCGTGCGCATTGCCGCTGGTGATGGCGCCGTCCGCGGGGCCGCCGCTGGTCGAGCGGTCCACGATCAATGCCACTGGCGCGCCATCCACCCCGTAGGGGAAATTGATCGCGGCGTTGTTGTCGCGCAGGATCTTCTGCTGCGCCAGGACCGCGCGCGGCATGAACGCCCAGGCCTCGTTGCCGGTGCTGTTGTCCACGGCGCGGAAGTAGCCGTCCGCGGCGCCGTAGTAGTTGCGGATCTTTGCCGGACTGCCGCCGTAGTTGATCGCCAGCGGCCGCGAATGCAGGACCGCACCGTGCAACCAGTCGCGGCCGACCAAGGCAGGGCCAACGCCCTTGCTGGCGCTGGTGCTACCGACCTCGTAGCCGCGCGCGTACAGCAGTAGTTCCTGCGCTTCGGTATCGCTGGCGGCGCCGAGCAGGTTGACGTTGTTGGGTGCGGTCAGCTGGCCGCGCAGTTCGTTGCGTACCGCTGCGGTCCCCGGCTCCAGTGCGTACAGCGAAAGCGCACCGGTGGTCGTGGCCAGCTTTTCGTAGAACAGCTTGCGACTGCCCGAGGCATTCGTTCGCCCCGGTGCGCCGCCTGACGTGCCGATAATGCGCCGGCCTGCGCCGCCGAGCGCAGCGGCACGACCGTCGCCGCTGAGGCCGCCGAGGGTGGCAGTATCGGTCCAGTAAGTCAGCGCGCCGTCTTCAATACGACCGTCATCGGCGATGGCGGCGGCGTTGCGCTGGTCGAGATACTGACCCTGGTTGTTGACACGCAGTTTCTTGATATTGCCGGCCCAGCGCGGCTTCTGGTCGGGCAGGGGATGGAACAGCGAAAACAGGGCGTCGCCGGTGGTGCGATTGGGGGATGTGATGTCGACGATCTGGCTGGGCGTCAGCAACGAGGCATCGACGTCGAGCACGGGCTTGAACCACTCTCCCGTCGATTTCCCCAGATTGAGCAGGCCGAGATTGTTGACGTAGGTATGCACGTTGGCGCCGACGCTGGTCAGTGCCGACAAGCTGGAGAGATTGTCCTGAATCAGGAAATGCGACTTGAGACTGATGCGGTTTCCCGAGCCATCGAGAAAGCCGACATCCTGTGCCTGCCTGACCAGATCCGGGAATGTGATCGCACCGTTCCTTTCCGCGCCCGGAAAATAATGGCGCAAGCGGCCGTCGGATTCGTTGTCGCGCAGATTGTTGGTCAACTGTACGTTGAGCACATTCACCGAGCGGCATTCAGCCGGCGTTTTCAGATAGCGCCCGCTTGACTCAACGGTGGTATCGCGCGTCAGCAAGCCGGTCAGGCCGTCCCAGCGCGCCAGCGGAGCGTTGTACACCACATCGCCGGAGAGGTAGTGCGCGATTTCCGCGTAGACCTCCTTTCCCTGATACGGCGGCAGCAGTTGTGTCGGAGTGGTCAGCGCCGTACCGAGGATGGCGGTCACGGAGTTGAGGACGTTGGTGGGATTCAAGGTATTGGTCAGCAGCGTGGTGACGCGGTTGAGCAATTGGTTGATCGTGCCCTGGTTGGCGAGATCGGTGAATCCGACGAGGAAATAGGCGCCATTGCTGCAGCCCTGCGTTTCGCGTCGGGATGTGGGGATGGAGGCACTGTCTCCGAACGCGCAGCTGCTGGCCGGATTGCCGGTCAGGCTGGCGCGATCACCGTGCGACACCATGATCGCGACCTTGGAGTTCACCAGCTGATTGAGGATCGACTCCAATAGCGAAATCAGTCCCACTTGGCCAATGTTCAGAACACCGCTGATGGTGGTGTTGAGCAGCCCGATCACGGTGCCCGGCAGCTCACCGACGACGGTGGTGAGCAGCGGATTCACCAGCCCCGCCACGAGCTGGCCAACGAATCCGCCGAGCAGACCGTCAATGATGCTGCCCAGCAAGGGGATGCCCAACAGGAAATTCAGGGTGCCGCAGCTCAGTGTGGAAACGCCGCCGAGCAGGGGCTGCAGCAGGATGCCGACCGCGGGCAGCGTCACCAGCGGTGAATTGATGCCGAGAATTCCGTACAGATTGCACAGCGCTTGTGCGCGATTCTTGTCGTTGGTGCCGGTGCCGAGCAGCAGGTTGCTCAGGAACTGAGTCGGATTGCTGGTGAGGCCTCCCAGCAGGTCGCTCAGCAGCATGTTGTTGCGTACGTCCAGACACAGTTGCGGTGCCGACGGATTGTTGGGGTTGGTGGGGTTGGTGATGACGTTGTTGCAGATGCCGAGCAGGTTCAGATCCAGCACCAGGATCGTCATCGGCGCCTTGAGGTTGTTGGCGCCGGGGTTGGTGTAGATCTCGATGTCATCAGCGTGCGCGGTGGACAACGCACTGCAGAGCCCGATCAGCAAAGCGGCAAGAGCGGTACAGGTTTTTCTCATGGCCGTTTCCTCAGAAAATATTCATGCCGTCGACGGTGGGCACCTTGATGTTCACACCCTCGCTGATTTCGGCGGCGCCGAAACCTTCACTGCTGCGATCGTAGCCGGCGGTGATGCGGTAACGCGCGAATCTGAAAACATAGCTGTCTTCGCTGCCGGGCACTGCGTTCACGGTCACGGTTGGCTGACCGTTGATGGCTTCGCGGAACACTTCCAGATAGCTGTGATCCAGCGCGAAATTGGCAGGCAGGGTCGGGGCGGTACTGTCGCTGGCGCAGGCAAACGGTGCGTGCAGTGGCGCGCTGTCGCCGACCAGCCCGGAGGGATAGCACAGATGCTGCATGCCGGCGCCACGGTCCAGCGCGAGATTGGCATCGGTATCGAACAGGATCGCGTCGATCAGCGACTGTGCCTGCTGTTGCGCGGTAACGCGCAGCTCCTCGTTGGTGGCCATGCGCAGGTTCAGGCGCGTGGCACCCATCGCCGTGATCCCGAGCAGGGTGATGACGATCAGGAACATCATTGCCGTCACCAGTGCGGCGCCGGTGTTCGCGCGGGGACTATTGCAGGGCAGCATTGCGAAGTTGAACCTGAGTGCTGAAGACGCGGCGATAGTGATGTACCGCGCGCCGCGCGGCGGGGAGATCCTCATCCTCTTCGACCTCGGACGGCGTGTAGTTCCAGTCACCCATCTGGTAGGTCTTTTCGTCACGATACTGCGGAAACCCGCGCTGGCTGCGGACCAGTACCGAGATCTGCACCGAGATCGCCTGCTGCAGCGCGTCGTCGGCCGGCGTCGGATCGTAGCGGTCTGCGACGCCGTCACCGTTGGTGTCGATGCCGAACACGACCTGCAGGTTTTCGATGCCGTCCGCGAGGCATTCGTCGGCCATGCCGGGGCTGGCTTCGTGGCGCAGTTCACGGCGACACAGCGAAGGCACGCCGTCGCCCGGCTGACGGGCGTAGTCGCGGACGTAGTACAGCCGCGCAATGTAGCGGTAGTACTGAGAGCCGGGCGCCGTGGGCGCCTCGCCGACGCAAGGGTCGTAACTGCCCGACGCCGGGGCACGGATCAGCGAGCCGACCGTGCCGTTGGTCTTCAGATAAAAATGCCAGGGCAACAATTTCACCGCCGTGCAGTCGATGCTGCTGACAGCCATCTGCCCGGAGACGCGCCGCAGGCCGACGATGTCGGAATCGGGCATGACGGCGTCGAGGCAGTGGAAGCGGCTGGCGACGGCGATATCACTATCCTGATTCCGGAACTCGATACGGCGATCGGTGCGAAACGCCCAGCTTTCTTCTGGTGCGCCGCAGTCGATGGCCGCCGGCAGGGCTTCACTGGCGGAGGGGGCTGCCACCAGGTCGGTGCCGGAGAACACACCGCCCCAGTAGCCGGACATGGAGAAATCGCGCGATAGCGCAGCAAGGGCAAAACGAGCCTGATCCTGCATCGCGGCCAGTTGCTCGTTCTCGCGAAAGCTGCGGTTGCTGCCGATGAACAGCGAGGTGACCGCCAGCGTCAGGAGCAGGCCCAGCAGCACGCCGATCATCAGTTCGATCAGCGTCAGACCACTCTGACGAGTACTCGACGGAAAATGGTTCATAGTGACGGCGAGGCAGGGTTGGCAACGAATACATCCAGCACCAGCACGCGGCGCAGGGTGCCGCGGCTGTCCTGGTACTCGGATCGCTCCTCTCCACAGGGATCGCGTGCCGGATCGGTGACCGGCAGGGATGCCTCCGGCTTAGGCAACGGCGTGATGCCCCGCCACGCAATGGTGATGCGATAGCGGCCATCGCTGCCGGTGATGCAGGCGGTGGGATCGACCAGGCCGCCGGCACTGTTGTCGTCGGGATCTTTTTCCGCGGTGCCCAGCAGGGCCTGGCCCCACAGCCACAAATCGTAGGCGGCGATTTCAGCCGCAGTGCACGCGGCTTCGGCCGCCGAGCAATCCGTGCCCGGCTCGACCAGTGCGGTGGCATCCGCGGTTAGATAGGCGTCACCGTTGCGGGCGTTGGCACGCAGCCGCTCGGCGATGTCCTGGCCCAACTGGGCGGCCTGCGTGCGTTGCAAGGCGTCGTAGTTGGTTTTCTTCGAGATCAGCTGCAGCCCGGCCGCCGTCAGCAAGCCGATCGCGATCACCACCATGGTGATCAACACCTCGATCAGGCTGAAGCCCCGGTTGGCGGGGCGAGAGATGAGCATCATGCGCTCCCGCAGCGGGCAGCAAAGCCGCTGTCGGAGAGGTCACCCAGATCGCGCAGGCTGATGCGACCGGAAACCTCCGCGGTCACTTCGCGCGTATGCGCGCGGGTCTTGGCGCACAGGGTGAAACGCACGGTCTGATTGGCGCGGCCGGACCGCTGGAAGCGCAGCAAGGTGGTCTCCGGGTCCGTGATCAGTTCCAGGTCATCGTGGACGATGTCGTATTCGGCCACCGCTGTATCCCCCGAGTCGAAGAGGCCATTGGTGTTGGTGTCGATGAACACGCGCCATCCGGCCGTCCAGGATTCCCCGGAAGGGGCGACGGTGATCTCCGTGTTGCGCACGACCGCTTCGGTGCGGGCCTGGCTCAGCGCACTGAACAGACCGGTCGAGAGCTCGGCACGTCGGCTGTTGCGCAGGAATTCGCCGAATTGCGGTACGCCCAAGGTCAGGACGATGGCGGCGACTGCCACCACGACCATCAACTCCAGTAAAGTAAAACCTCTGAGCTTGTGCATGACGGATCCCGAACCCAGGCTCCGGTGTACCTTGTTCGCCACTGCTGCGCCCTGCAGGGACGACTGGCGGTGCTCCAGGCCGGAGTGACGGAGTCGCGCGGTGATCGCGCAGTCGTTTTCTGAGGGCAACAGGATCGTCACGTCGTGGTCTTTTTCTGGCATGCCCGTAGCGGTGGCGGTGCGCCGGTGGCCTTCAATCGAGTGTACATGAGCAATTCCGGCAAGCGGCCGATCGCAGCGGTGGAAGTCGTCGTCATTGGTGGCGGCATTATCGGTTTATCCATCGCGGAAGAGCTGGCGGTGCGCGGTCGCGAGGTGGTGGTGCTCGAGCGCGACAGGATTGGACGCGCGGCGTCGTGGGCGGGTGGCGGCATTCTCAGCCCCCTGCCGCCGGGGTCCTGTCCGCCGCTGCTGCAGCCGCTGCTGGATGACAGCCTGCGTCGTTATCCGCAATGGTGTGCCGATCTGCAGACGCTTTCGGGGATCGACCCCGAGTACTGGGTTTGCGGCGGGCGCTATCTCAGCGACGAAGGTGAACGGCAGCTGCCGACCTTGGCGCAGGTGCGCAATCCGAGGCTGCTGCATGCACTGGTGGGCAGCCTGCGAGCGCGTGACGTGGCACTGCAGGAAGAGGTCGAAGTGCTGGGATGGCAACAGCAGGCAGGACAACTGACCGGCGTTGAGACGGCACAGGGCATCTGGCAATGCCAGCAAGCGGTACTGGCTGCAGGTGCCTGGTCCGGTGGACTGAGTCCGCTGCCCGTGCAACCGGTCAAGGGACAAATGCTGTTGCTGGACGGCGCACCGGGGCAGCTGTCGGAAATCCTGATCGGAGAGGAGGTCTATCTGGTGCCGCGGCGCGACGGCCAGATTCTGCTCGGCAGCACACTGGAACAGGCGGGCTTTGACACCGTGCCGACCGCAGCGGCTGAAGCGTGGTTGCTGCACCGCGCCAGACGACTGTGGCCGAGCGTCGACAAGCATCCGGTGATCCGCCAGTGGGCGGGATTGCGACCGTCACCGGGCCCAGCTCGAGTGCTACCGCTGATGGGCGCAGATCCGCAATTGCGTGGGCTGTTTCACTGCAGCGGCCATTTCCGCATCGGCATTACCTTGGCCCCGGCCAGTGCGCATCTGATGGCTGCGCAACTGTGCGGCACTTCGCCGACGGTCGCAGGAGAAGTGTTTGCGCCGTAATCCGTGACCGGGATTCCGGCGCGCTTACGGCTAACGGCGCCAGCACTCGATGCCATCGCTACCGGTAGCGCTACGCGTACCGGTGGAATCAAGGCTCAGTGTGCCGCAGCGGCTGTCCTTCAATTGCTGATGAATCGGGGTTGCAGTCAGGGTGTAGGAGGTTGCCGTCGCACCGCTGGCAATCGCCAGCTTATAGACGGCATCACTGCCATCGCTGTCCACGAGCGTGCCGTCCTTCAGCGCATAGACGGTGTCGCCCGCAAGCCCCAAAGCCGTCAGCGTGGTTGCATAACGCTTGCGGTCGGTGAAGAAACTCTCCTGACGCGACGCCAGATCCAGTAGCGTTGTCTTTGCCGCGCTGCGCTGCGCACGCAATACGTAAGCGGAATACGAGGGCAGGGCGATGCTCGCGAGAATGGCCACCACGACGACGGCGATCATTAGCTCGATCAGGGTGAAGCCGGTTTGAGAGCGGGAAAAGCGATTCGGTTCTACGGACATTGATCTGGGTCTAGTTGCGCCAGCAATCGGCGATCTGTACACCAGATTGCGCGCTGCTGATTCCCTGGGTGCCGCTCGCATTCAGTGTCAGCGTGCCGCATCTGTCGCTGCTTTGTGCGCCGGCGGGAATCGCCTGTAGTACATAGTTACTTGCAGTCAAAGTGGTGATGCGCAGCGAGTAGGTGGCAGTTCCCCCTTCCAGCGGCACCTGCGCCGAATAAAACGATGCGGCCGATGGCAGCGAGCCACTGGCTGCGCCCGCATAGCTGCCATTGTTATTGACCATATAACGTTCCATCGCGGCAGCCATGCCGATCAGGGCCGACTGCGCATCAACGCGGCGGGCTTTACGGATGTTTTCCATATAGGACGGATAGGCAATGGTGGCGAGCAGGCCAACGATGGCAACGGTGATCATCAATTCGATCAGCGTAAAGCCTGACTGACGCACTGTAAGGTTTCTTTTTTTCATCAGCGCCGTTTCAACCAGTAGGTCTTCTGAGTTTCGATGTTCAAGCCGGGATTGAAGCACTCGGGGCCGATGCAGACCAATGCTTCCTGCGGCAGGACGGCACCGAGATTCGGGAACAGGATAGCTGGGTCGGGTGGCAAGCCACCTTGGGCTAGCTCCTTGAACCGATCATCTGGATCCCGGGGCTTCGTCGGCGATGTTGGGTCAGTAGGCTCGCCACCGGGATCGGTAGGGTCAGTTGGGCCATCGGAGAGGTCTTGCGTGGGTTGACCATCGATCAGGCTGAAGATGTAGAAACGCGACAAGCCCGAAGACGCGGAACATTGCTGTGCAGCCGAACGCCCGCCGGGCTGGTAGCTGGCAAACAGAACCTGATTGTTGAAGGTCTGTGACTCAGTAATCACCTTTTCGCCGGCGCGGCCACTACCAACGGCACCCATGTTGATATAGAAGCCTTTCTTCGCAAAGATCGCCTGACGCGCCGCCTGTGCAACAGCCGCGTCGGCGGAACCTGCAAGATTCTCGGTGGCGTCGTAGAGGTCACTCTCTACAATAGAGATGGGGGTGTAATTCTCCTGAATTCCAATTTCCGGGTCTCGTAGTACGTAGAACCGATCATTGGTTGTTTTCCTGAGAGGATGGTTACGGTTGCCAGAGCCGATCGATATGGATAGAAAGGGGGTAGATACATCTTTGCGGATCAACGCGACGTCCGGCGACGTATAGAAGCGACGTGCGTTCGCAGCGCTGTCGGTTGCTCCGAGCTGGGCAATGCGGCTGGCGCTAGCCAGTTCGCTGCTATCGGTATTCTCCGGGTTCAGGATGAAGCGGAAAATCTGACCACCGACGTCGGACATATAGATGCGATCGACAATGCCGTCGCCATTGAGGTCGATGGCTTTCGGTGACGCCGGGGTGCTGTAGATCATCTCGGAGACTTGGAGGTCGGCGCTTTCATCGGAGCCGGCCCACCACAGCCGCTGTCCAGTGCTGGCGTCGGCGATGTACAACGCACGACCGTAGTCCGCAGCTTCTGCTACTTCGCCCTCGTCGCGTGCTTCGTGGTATCCGCCAGAGAAAATCAGTACGTCTCTGACCGTGCCAGCCAGCTTGATCCTCGCGGGAATTGCACGCGACCAAGTCTCACCTAGTTCAGCATAACTGCCGCTGCCACCATTGATCTGGAACTTGAGTTTGGGCTGACTGCGCTGAGTCACATCAAGCGCGTAATAGTTACGGCCGCCGCGCCGCATGCCGACATACAAATATGCATGCTCGTCCGTTTGCGTGCTGCTATCGATATTCAGCAACTTTCCGTCGTTATTTTTGTCATTTACCCAAGCTGTGATGGGGCCGTCCAACCCATTAGGGCGCAGCTTCCAGGTGGGGTTGTTGGAATAGAAGCGATCCAGATTCGGCAATACTTCCTTCGGGATAAAGGTCCAGTACTCACTGCCGGTGCTGGCATTGATCGCATGGAAACCCCCTTCGTTGGTGCCGAAGAAAATGGCAATGTCCGGATTGGCGTCGGTGCCGCCATAGGTGATGAGTGCGGGCTCCGAGTGCAAAGGATCGCCGTAGCTCTTGCGCGATTCTCCGGTGTTGCCGTTGTTGTTCTCATCCTTGGCATCCAGGCCACGGGTCCAATTGATCAATTTGCCGTGATAGCTGTTGTCGGTGGCGACCTTGTCACCGATTCCGAGCATGGCTGCAGTGACATTGGTGGTGGTAAATGCATTCGCCGGCAGGGTCAGGTCCACGTTTGCAGGGGCAGTATTGCTAACGTAAGTATAGATATTGCGTGCGCTGCCAAGTTTTCCGGCTGCGCCACCTTTGCCGACGTCGTCACCATCGGCCTCATCTCCAACCAGCCACCAGCTTTTGGCTATTTTCTTGAAGAAACCGCTATCAGGGTCAACTGCAACGGCATCTGTGGAATCCCTGATGGTGCCAGTCGCACCATCGAGTCGATAACGTTTCAGATTGCCCTGCCATTTCACCTTGTTATCTGGGCGGAACACGGCAAAGTACAGTTCGTTGCGGTGTGTCAGGCGGTTGAATGTGTTGACTGTGACTGCGGGTGATACGAACGTCGTGTTGATATCGAGGATTGCGGCCGTGATCGCGCGGAATGCGCTGACCAGCTCGGAAACGGAATTGGCGGAATAGGCTTCTGTGGTACCGCCCTTGGCCGCGATGCTATCGAGGTAAGGCTTGGCTGTTGAGGTTCCGAAAGCGATCGTATAGGTCCTGATGAACTGGTTGCCTGGCAGGGCGCTGCTGTTGTCACGCTTGTATATGTAGTCTGCGATCTCGCGGCCGCAGGCGCCGTTTTTTCCGCCGATGCCATTTTCAGCGCAAGACTGACCATACTCAGTTCCGATTTTGGCAATCAGATTCTCAGCGGCTACGTTTTGCTTGTTAGACGTTGGCTCACCATCGGACAGGAGTACGATGCTATTGGATTGGCAGCTGTACTCGATTGGACTTTTGTATACAGGGGCCCCGGTATAGCGTTCCAAGCTGCAGTCCGAGCTGTTGTAGTTGCTTTTGTTGCAATTGCTCGGCAACTCAAGTCCAGCGCTGACGGCACTGGATGGTGTGAAGGTGGAAGCGTGGCTGATACGGCTGTAGCGCGCCCCGCTGTAGTTTGTCCCGGACTGTGCATCACCTTCAAAGGCGTGATTGTAGGATTGATTGTCAGATGTCGAGTTGTAGCTGGGGCCCATGCCGCGAGTTTTTCCAAAGTAAACCGGCTTTCCCATCATGTAGCTGGCAGCTTCGTACAACGCCCCGACGGTGGGGGTCGAGCCGTTGGCCGTCAGTTCGTCGATGGTGTCCTTCAGGTATTGGCGCATGGTCATGTCGCCGTAGCTGGAGTTGGCCGTCGCTTCGGGGACGCGATAGGTCACCCGTAGTTTCGGAGCCTGTCCGGCATTGGCATCGAAGGATTTGGCGCGACGTATGCCGCTCCCCTCGAGGAACAACACTATTGCATTGCCTTCAGTCCAGCTTGTTTGATTGACCGTGCCTTGAATCAGGTCTTTTATATTGGGTGATGAATAGATGCAGCCACCGGTGCAGCCTACAGACCAACCTCCTATACCGGCCCCATCCCAGCTAACGGAATTCGGCAGCACGTTATTGCGTCGAACGGATAGCAGATAGGCACAGGAGGGGGTTCCGACTGTTGTGCAGTTTTCCCCTCGGAAGGTTTCTGAGTCAGCAACATTCTCAACCTTGATCGTGAAGTTTGCATCTGCGGTGTCGATGCCGTCCGAGACGAAATCAAGGTATGCATTTAGAACTTCGGCGCCTTTAGGTACACGAATGTTCTGGAAGCGCAGGCCGACAATCTGTGCTCCTGGATCGGAAGGAGTTCCGACATCCAAAGTGGTATCCATTGTGCGTACGGTACGCGCGTTTTGCACCGAGTCAGTGGTCGTGGTCGTGCGCCTGTAAAAGCTCCAGTTGCTGTTATTGCGACGTTCGCAGTAGTACTCGACTTGGGTTGTTGTTAGTCCGGAAGTGGTGGTTGAATTTTGGCAAGTACTGTTCCTGCACGCATTGTGATGGTTGTAGCAGTTTTGCTCGCGATTCGAGCCCGTAAAGTTTTCAATACGGGTGGACGAAGCGGAGGGAACTCCGCCTAGTCTTATGGTGTACTGAGGGCCTTCTTCTGCGTCATCGGTGCTTGCTTTGACTTGTGAGACCGTTGTTCTCTCGCGAACGTTACAGCCGGTTGCAAGCGCGGGATCGGTGGAGTCAACGGTGAGGCGCAACACCGGGACCAATTCCGTGTCGTTTCCGGCAGCGCTTGAAGCGTAGCGATAGCCGCTGCTTCCGCTGTTCCAGTTCATCGAGACCAGAATGGCATTGCCGCCGCACCATCCACTGCGTTTCACGACGCTGTCCACCAAGGGGGCGAAATCGGTGGTGGTGTGGCTTTCGCCGTTACTGGTCCAGTTTTCGACAGGCCAGGAGATAGAGTTGCTGCCATAACTGCGACCACTAAGACTGCTTACTGTTTCGGCAAGCGGTGCAGCGGTGTCTGCCTGTTCGACCTGAATGTTGAGTGTCAGATTCTCATCGCTGCCACCTAGGTTGGTTTCACGTGCATGAAATTCGATGGCAGCGGCCTTGATCGTGGTCCCTTGCGGGACATTGACGCCGTCAAAGCGGATCGCGGTGCGATACTTGTCAGTTGGAGTCGAGCTGCGACCGAGTTTCAGCGGATCTCCGGTGACGATCGTAACGGTGTTGTTGGCGTTGTTCTGAAAAGCTTCGTTACCTGGCGTCGCAGTAGTGGCGATTGCAATGTCCTCGCCCAGCACGTCCTTGACCTTGGCTTCTATATTGGCAACCGGGGTCAGAATTGCACCACCTTCAAAGTAGGAGTAGCGCCCTAGTCCGACATTGGTGTTAGGGCTCAGCTCGTCCATGATCTGTTTGAACGCCGACTGCAGTCTTTGCATGCGGGTTTTCCCATCGATGGTTCCCGAGGTTGGCCCCATTGAGCCCGAGGTATCGACCATGAACAGGATGTTGGGATTCAGAGCGCCGGTTTCTTCAAAATCGTCTTCCACCGGAAAGAAAATTTCTGCGTCATCAGCCCAGGCAGCGCCAGCCGCGCCCATGCCATAGAGCAGGCTCAGTAGAAAACAGGCAAGTCGGCGAAAGCTGCTGCGTTGATGTGAGGGCCGGTGATTCATGTTCGTGTTCTCTGATAAATATCGGAACAGGCAGAAATGGGATTGCTAGAACCCGGGGCCAATGCGTTCGACACCTTGCAGGTGCTCGGCCTGAGCGTTCGCCGCGCTGACGGTACTTTGCGCGTCAATCTCAAAACGGTGAGCGACGATTGAACCGGCACCGACTCCCAGCGAGTAGCCGGGTGCCGGTGCCTGCATGACATAGCGGATGCTGGCGCCTGATGTGACACCGGTGCCGACGGCGAACTGCCGCGCTGGCGGGTCCTCGCCAACGGCCTTGCTGATCGCTTCGACCAAAAGGTTGCCAGCGGTGCCACTAGGAGGTTCGATTTCGTCGCGGATTTCTGCGACAACCCCGCGAATTGCACTCTCGGCACCTTGGAAGGTTGTGTTCTGAAACTGATAGCTTGCCGCCATTCGGCCTTGTTGCGTGGTCATGCGCACTGCGGTCAGACCGACGATCGTCAGAATCAACAAGAAGAACAGGCCCACCGCGAGCGCTGCACCTTTTTGTTGATGCGGGAGTGAAGGACTGGTCATTTATTGGGTCCGGTTCCGCACTTCGATCGTGGTCGTGAAGACGCGCCGTCGGAATCGTGGGTTATCGAGCCGATCCGCCGCCGTATTCAGCAAAGGTGCATCGAGCAGCGCATACTCCTGCGTGTCCACGGTGTCGGCGACGTTTTCCTGGGAGTTGATCAGCAAGGCGATTCTGACCGCGGCCACGCGGTTCCAATCGGTGACTTGTGACGCGTTACGATAAACGTCGGCATAGGTATCACCATCGATATCTTCGCCGTAGAGGATTTGCATGCTGTCCACGCCGTTGATCAAGGGTTGCGGCGTATTGTTGCCATTGCCACGGCAACTGAGTGCGCCATCGGTCACAAAGTAGCGATTGATGACGATTGCGCCGGCGCCCACGGCCTGGCCCAGGCAATCGTTGTCGGAATTCAAAACACTGCTGTCCGATTGATATCGGATGACGATCTGATCCGACGCGCCGTCTAAACCATCTTGAGTGACTTGCCCTGATTCACTGGCTTCGGCCGGATTGGAGATGAACGGACTATCGATTGCCAAAGCACTTCCGGGGCCGGCACTGCGAGGGAAGCCAGCCATGCGGATGTCTCGCTGTAGATAAAATAGCGCGAAGCGGCCGTTTTCCTGCAACGCGCTGGTTCCCGATTGAGTGTTATAGGACTGCCTGCCTGACAGCAGAATCTGCCCAACACCCGCGATGATGACCAAGCCAATCACCATGGCGATCATCAACTCGATCAAGGACAGGCCAGCCTGTCGTGTCATGCGGAGATGTTGGCTCATGGCTGGATCGTCATCTGGTAATTGACGGTCTGCAGCTCAGTGTTGTTGCTAGAGGTCGAGCCGCGTTCCTGCCAGGAAACGGTAATGACATGACGCAGGCCAGTGTCGCAGGTTGCTGCAGTACCGGCTGCATCGATGCAGCTGACGGTCATGGTCCCCGATGGCAGAAGATCATTGACGCCACCGTAGCGGCCACCCGTTGTCGCAAAGCCGCAGGCCACGACATAACGATCGTAGTCCGCCATCTCCTGGGCCGCGCAGATTTCCGGAGTGGCCGTATCCAACTGCGTGGCGCAGATTTTTCCGGGTTCTGTATCGCAATCAACCGCAGCACTGTCGTAAGCGCCATAGGCTGCAAGATTGACGCCTGGACGATTGGCGTACATGCGCTCCGCATAGTCATTGGTAAGCATAACGGCGATCGAGCGGGTGAACGAGCCGTAGTTGTAGCGAACCCCCTGTACTTGCAGGGCAGCGATGCCCAGCAGGCCGATCGCCAATACCGCTATGGCGATCAGGATCTCGATCATGTTGAAGCCAAGTTGTCGCTTGCGCCGATTCGGATTCATGGCTGTCTCACTCGCAGCCTGAGCCATTGCCATCAAGGCGCTCAACGCGTGCGCGCCCGGTACTGGCAATGATGATTTCTCGTTTGTATCCAGCGCGCTTCGCATCGCAAAGGCTCAGCGTTCCAAAAGTCGTGCTCATGCCTTGGGCTGTGTAGGTGACTCTATTGGACAGGTTGTTGTCGCCAGTCAGCGTATTTCCGCCAGCAAGGGCAGCCTGTGTAGCAAGGACTTCAGTTGTGCCGGGCGAGCCGAGACTGTCAGCGGTGACGATCCAGCCCTGTTCCCAGCCACCGGTTCCCGAGCCTGTCGTGCAGGATGTGCCGGTTTTACTACGGCAGACTACAACCTGTGCACCGCGTTTCATGGCCTCGGTACGGGCGAAGGCGAGCGTGCTGATGAGTGCGTTGGTCTGTGCAGCGAGACGATTGCTGGCGATGGTGGTTTGGAGGCTGGGAATGCCGATGCCCAGCAGGATCGCGGCCACGGCAATCGTGACCAGCAACTCCAGCAGCGTGAACCCCCGTTCCCGTCCCATGAGGGGCAGCTTAGTGGTTGTCGTGTAGGCACTTCCAGACCCGGGACCGGCGGTGTGCAAAACCCGACAAGCGGCCGTGAGTTCCCCCTGGTCCATCTTGCTTCTTATTGTCACCTGCCCCCCCAGTCAGTGTGCCGGCAGAGGCTAGCACACCACTATGGAAATTTTCCTCGGTGCGGCGAGCGGGATAGGTCGTGCCCTTGGTGGGATGAACCCCAGGCTAGAAAGGGCTGATGAAGCGGTGGAGCAGAGCGCTATCGTGAGGCAGAGCGGAAAACAAAACTGCCCGCATGAGGGCGGGCAGTTCAAGGTATAAGTCTTCTACGCAAGCACGACCAAGAATATGGTGCCGAAAACAGGAATCGAACCTGCGACCTACTGATTACGAATCAGTCGCTCTACCGACTGAGCTATTTCGGCATGGTAGAAGGCCGCGGATTATAGGGGGGTGTGATCGCCGCGACAATGTCCGCGGCGCAAATATCTGCAGGGACGCGGGCGGAGCGTGTTGGTGCCGGCATTATCTGCGGCCTTCCGCACTTGCAGCTGCTCGAAGTCGCGTGATGCCCCGGCTATTACGTCACCGCGCCAGTGGCGGAGAGGGAGGGATTCGAACCCCCGGAACCTTTCGGTTCAGCGGTTTTCAAGACCGCCGCAATAGACCACTCTGCCACCTCTCCGCGGAAACCTGCTGACGGTTGCGCGTCTCCGGATTGCGCCGATACATGCGTTCCGGCTGCTGGCCGGCGCGCAGGGCGCCATCCGAGGGCGCGAATTGTAGCGAAAAAGTTTACACGCGGCTGATTTTAAGGCCGTAATCCTCTAAAATCCGCGGACTTTGCCGGAGGGGGCTGCCGGCGCTGACGTCCACATAGCGGAGTTGAAATCAATGAACGAGAAGGTACTGCACGAGACCGCGCTGGCCATGGTGGCCGCGGGCAAGGGCATTCTGGCGGCTGATGAAAGCACCGGCACGATCGAAAAGCGCTTCAACAGCATCAGCGTCGAGAACACCGAGCCGAATCGTCAGGCCTATCGCGACATGCTGTTCACGACGCCTGGCTTCGAGCAGCACACCTCCGGTGTGATCCTGTTCGAGGAGACGCTGTTCCAGAAGGGTCTGGACGGCACGCCGTTCGCCAAGCTGCTGGCATCCAAGGGCGTCATTCCGGGCATCAAGGTCGACAAGGGTGCCAAGGAACTCGCCGGCGCGCCGGGCGAGACCATCACCGAAGGGCTCGACGGTCTGCGTGAGCGTCTGGTCAAGTACCGTGAAGCCGGTGCGCGTTTTGCCAAGTGGCGCGCGGTGATCACCATCGGCAACGGCATTCCGTCCGATTACTGCATTCACGCCAATGCGCACGCGCTGGCGCGTTATGCAGCGCTGTGCCAGGAAGCGGGCATCGTGCCGATCGTCGAGCCGGAAGTGCTGATGGACGCCGACAACACCATCGAAGTCTGCGAAGACGTTAGCAACCGCACGCTGGCTGCGGTGTTCCAGGAGCTGAACCAGCAGCGCGTGCTGCTCGAAGGCATGATCCTGAAGCCGAACATGGTGATCTCGGGCAAGAAGTGCGCGGTGCAGGCTGATCGTCAGGCGGTTGCCGTGGCGACCCTGCGCACGCTGAAGCGTCATGTGCCGGGTGCAGTCCCGGGCATCGCGTTCCTGTCCGGCGGCCAGTCGGATGAAGATGCGACCGCGCATCTGGATGCGATGAACAAGCTGGGCCCGAATCCCTGGGCGATGACCTTCTCCTACGGCCGCGCCCTGCAGGCGGCAGCGCTGAAGGCCTGGAGCGGCAGCAACGTCGAAGCCGGCAAGAAGGCGCATCTGCATCGCGCCAAGATGAACGGTCTGGCGGCGAAGGGCGAGTGGAACG
>JBEBWZ010000012.1:0-41814 GCA_040391865.1 Solimonas flava | reverse complement strand
ACATGTCCATGAGCTCGTTCTGACCTGGCTTCCAGCGAAAGCCTGGCGGGTCTCTGCAGCCTATAAGTACGGCAAAGCCCACGGGCAGTCGCAGGGTGCCGGGTACGAATTCGTTCCGGGCGGCTACACCCCGGGGGCCAAGTACGCGACCGATCCCACCGACTTGCAGTACGTGGCATCTGAGCCCAACGCCTGGATTGGTAGCACCGGTGTTCGGGAGGAGTACGAAATTGTCGATTTCAAGGTGGGTCGTGATATCGGTGTCGGAGCGTTCGGTGAAAATTCGACATCCAGAATCGGCGTTGGTCTGCGCTATGCAGAACTGAAGTCCTATACCGACACCTCAATGCTCGGCGTGCCAGACCGCTACTCTCCGGAGCGCTTTAGCGGTGGCGTCTCTACCCTTAATCTTCCAACGAGACACTTCACTCTCTACACGCATGAGCAGCAGATGATGCGCAGCTTCGAAGGGTATGGTCCTTCCTTGAGCTGGGAGGCCTCGACGCGCTTGCTGGGAGACCACGCGCGCGGTCATCTGGACCTCGAATGGACCATCGGAGGCGGGGTGCTATTTGGTGAGCAGAAGGTGCGGGAGGAAGAGGCTCGGTTGGCCAGATACTACGAGGGTCAGCAAGCCATTGGTGCTGGGTTTGGCAGCACCGCCTCAGCAACCTCGGTGAGCTACAACGACACGGTAGTGCGATCGCGGACCAAGGACGCCACCGTGAAGCACGTGTCTCTTGACGTCGGTTTGTCCTACACGCTCCAGCGGCTGCGGGTTTCCATCAACTATTCCTGGGAGCGTCACTTTGACGTGATCGACGGTGGCTCCGAGGCACATCGTGCCTATGACCGCACCGTTCAGGGGCCCGTTGCGCGGCTCAGCATTGGTTTTGGCGATTGAGGAAAAACCAACATGAAAATTCCAAAGAATCTGATTCCAGAATCCAAGTCGCAACGCGGCGTGGCGCAGTTGGTGTTGAGCGGGTTGGTGGTCATGTCGTCAGTACTGGTGCTGCCGGTGCATGCAGCCAATGAATGCGCACCGGTTGGTACGGCGCCCGCTGAAAACGGCGCAGCGGCTGATATCTACAACTGTTCCGGAAACTTTACGGCCACCGGTATCACCTATGACTCCGCTGGCGCGCTGACAGTCAATGCCACGGGCACGCTTAACGTAGGCGTAAATGGCGTCACTCTGAGTGGCAATGGCGCGGATGCGGTGAACTTCACGGCAGCGGGTACGATCACCGGCACCAGCGGACCGGTGATCGATGTCAGCAGCGCGTCCGGCCCCATCAATGTCACCACGGCGGGCATCACCGGTACTGGCGCCGCAGTTACGCACGGCATCAGTGCTGTGTCGACGGGCGGCGGTTCGGTGAACGTGCGTACAACGGGTACCGTGAATGTCACCAGCACCTTGGCTACAGCACAGCAGCAAAGCGCCGTTCGTGCGGTGTCCAGTGGCGGCAACGGTGATGTCGCCGTCCATGCCAGCGGCAACGTCACCGGCCGGCTTCACGGGATCCAGGCGCAGGCCAGTGGCACAGGGGCGCTCACAATCTCCTCAGGGCCCGAAGCGAGCACGTCTATCAGTGTGAGTGCCACGGCGGGTATCGCGGCGATTGATGCAGTCGCCGGGACCGGGTTGTTGACCGTCGCGCTGCAGGGCCCCAACTCAGGGTCGTCCGTGTCGACGGTGCGAGGGTTCACGGGGCATGCGATTCGCGCGGTCGGGCAAGGCGACGTGCTGATCAGCTTGACCCGTAATCGCAGAGTGGAGACGACCCAAAATTCGCTCGCTGTTCTGGACCTGTCCGCCGCCAACCAGATCACGATAAACAACGGTGGAGCGATCGGGGCTCAACGCAGAGCTGTAACTTTCATAACCGAGGTCCCGTATTTGGCCGTACGTGCAGACGGAAGCGCTATTAGTTTGCAGAATCAAGCGTCCCTGACAGGACGTATCGATTTCAGTGGCATCACGGGTCAGGCGACGCTCGACAACCTGGCAACCGGCGAATGGAACACTGCCGGCATCAGCAAGTTCAGGCCGGGAGACAGCGTCGTCAACAATGCGGGTACCTTTCGCCTCTTCGGGGCTACGACCTTTGAAGGCCTGAAGACTTTCAACAACCTGCGCGTCATCGATTTCAGGGAGGGTGCGAATCTGAGCGCAGCGGATACCGTGCGTGTTTTGTCGATGCCCGGCACAACGTTCACTGGACTCGAAGACAGTCTGTTTGTCATGCAGGCGATGCTCGGCACGGCAGGTCAGGCGGGTTGCGCGACCCCGACCGTGGCTGACTGCCTGGACCTGTCAGGTGGACAGACTTCCGGCGTGACCAGCATTATTCTTCGTTCAATGGGACCGATAACTGCGGATGCCAATACCGACGGCATCGTGCTGGTCGACGTGAGCGGCGGTACCAGCCACGCTGGTGACTTCATCATCGACAACCGCACCGTCAACTACGCCGACGATCCTGTCTACGGAGGCATGATCCGCACCGACGGCTGGTTGGGCTTCGCGTTGCAATACAACGCTGGAACGCAGCAGCACGTACTGTCCAGCGTAGTACCGACCAAGAAGCTGGAGTATCTCGCGGCGCCGCAAGGTGTACTGTCCGTCTGGCATACCACCAGCGAGTCCATCGTTGGGCGGCAGGCCGATCTACGTGATCGCGGCGAAGCCGGTGCCTGGGTGCGTGTAACTGGCGGAAACTCAAGCCGCGATGTCGGTGTGTCGTATGCCGCAGGCGGCACGGGGTACCGCGTTGACGACGAGTACTCACTCGATACCACCACAGCCATCGGCGGTTTTGATCTGGCCTATGGCCAGCTCGGCGGTGGCGAGTATGTGTTTGGTTTCCACGCCGGCGCGGTGCGGGCTTCGATGGAACGCAAGACCTCACCGACCACAGACGAGATTGACGGTACCACCCTAGGCGTCTACGGCGGTTGGTGGGGCGAGGCGCTGACCCTGGATGCAACGATAAACACCAACTTCCTGACGCTGGAGCAGAATCGCCCGGCATCGGAAGTCAGCAGCACCAGCGTGCAGTCCGTGGGGCTACGTACCGAGGCGGGCTGGCGGTTGCCGATGGGCGAATCGTTCTACCTGCAGCCCCTGGCCAGCGTGGCCTGGGTGAAGGCCGACATCAAGCGCGTGGTCCAGACCAGCTTTGAGGTCGAGTGGCAAGGTGTGGACAGTCTGCGTGCGGCGCTTGGCTTGCGGTTGGGGGGGGACCTGATGGCGGGCAAGGCTAAGCTGGGCTACTGGCTGACCGCCCGTGCTTGGAATGAATCCGGCAGCGACACCGTACTGACGCTCAAGACGCCGGTTGAAGACGTGACGATGGCCAATGACTTGGGTGGTTCGTTCCAGGAAGTGGGCCTTGGCATTAACGTCTCCAATCAGAAGGGTACTTTGAATGTCTTCGCTTCTGGCAATACGCAGTTTGCCAGTGGGATGGATGACTACAACTTTTCACTAGGTGCGCGTTTGCGCTGGTAGCGGCTTGAAGCTTGTTGTTTGCTGTGTCAGAAAGCGTCGTCGGTTTATCCGACGGCGCTTTCTTCCGGATGAAACGTATGCAGCCTTTATCAGAATCGTCGGCCATCGAATCAGTACGGTTTCATAATTACTCCGTGGCTGCGGTGCATGGCCGCATGACGCTGGAGTGGCGCGAGGCGGTTGTTGCCATGTGGTGGCGAAATCGGTTGCTGCCCACCCTTCAAGCCGCTTGGCAGCGGGTCGATGAAGTGGCAATGATGATTCGTGCCGAGGACGGTACGCTGGTTGGCGTTGCTACCGTATACGAGGCAGGATTTCGAGAGCCGGAAGATCGTTACTGGTTCTACCGCATGTTCATCGAGCCAAAGCATCGAGTGCCGGGGATGATGCGGTTTGTCACGCTCTGGACGCGCGAATACTTTCGCGACCATCACCTACCTGGTGGTCCCAAAGACGTCATTCTCATTACAGAGAATCCAAAACTTAAACGGCCGGGGATGCGGCGCATGTTTGAGCGGAATGGCTACGAATATCTCGGTAGTGGACCTCGCGGGAATGACATCTGGTGCGCATCGTTCTGAACGCCCCTGGCTCCGGATAACTTGGTAGGAGCGATGAAATATTCCCCACCCAAAGGCATCCTCTGGATCGCCTCCTACCCCAAGTCGGGCAACACCTGGACGCGGGCGCTGCTCAATAATTTGCTGAAGATTCTCCAGGGCGAAGACAGCGGCGCAGCGCAGCGGATCAACCAGATCAACGAATACACGCTCTGGGAGATCTCCGCCCAGCGTTATGAAAGACATCTGGGCCGGCGGGCGAAGGACGTCGATCGCGCGGAAATTGCTGCCCTCCGACCGCGGGTGCAGGCGGAGATCGCCGAAGCGACGGAGGGGCTGGCCCTGATCAAGACGCACCATGCGCTGGTCAAGGATCGCGGGGTGCCGACCATCAACTTCGAAGTGACTTCCGGGGCGGTCTACCTCGTGCGCAATCCGCTGGATGTGGCGATCTCGTTTGCCCATCACCTCGGCAAGGACATCGACTACGCCATCCAGCAGATGGGCCTGATCAACCGCGAGACCGGTGTCTCCGACCACAACGTCTACGAGGTCTACGGCTCCTGGAGCCAGAACGTGGAGAGCTGGACCCGCAAACCGCATCGGGCCATTCAGGTGATGCGCTATGAAGATCTGCTGGAAGACCCCCATCGGGCGTTTGGCGCCCTGGCGGAACATCTGCTGCTGTATCCCACGGCGGAACAACTGAACCTTGCGATCCAGCGATCCTCATTCGATGAGATGCAGCGTCAGGAGGACGAGGAGGGGTATCAGGAGAAGCCGGAGACGGCGCAGCGATTCTTTCGCTCCGGGAGGAGCGGGGAGTGGAGGACGGTGCTGACGGAGGCGCAGGTCCGCGCCATTGTCAGAACACACCATGTGCAGATGCGGCGCTTCGGGTATCTCGATGAGGAGTTGGCGCGCTGGATCGCGTGAGGGCCGTTCGCCGCGTGATAGCACGCGATAGCCGGCATCGATCTCGGTTGCGCAGTGAGGAACTGGCGGATGTTTTGCCCGGCATTCATGTTGCAGTGCGGCGCGCTCCGCAGGGGCCATTGCTGTCGTTGGCCGCCGATCTTGCGTCACGTTATCAAGCGCTTGCTGCGCCACGGTTTTGCCGGGATTCCGCCCGCTGCGGGATTTGGCTATCGTCGGCACTTAACTCGCATTGAGTGCCGGAGAAACAATCCCGTGAGCAATATCGAAGTAGCGCGATCCGATGAGGTCTTCGAAGGGGAGTTCCATGCGGTGAAGGTCGGCAGCCACACGGTGCTGCTGACCCGCTCGCAGGGGAAACTGTGTGCGATCGAGAACAAGTGCCCACACCTGGGCTTGCCGGTGGCCGGTGGCAGCGTCGAGGCTGGCGTGTTGCGCTGTCCCTGGCACGGCGCGCGCTTCGAGATCTGCAGCGGGCGCAATCTGCAGTGGGCGAACTCGCTGATCCGGGTGCCGTTGCCCAAGTGGAGTCATGGCGCGTTGGCGCTGGGGCGCGAGCCGGCGCCGATCCGTACCTTCGAGACAGTGGAAAAGGCGGGTGCGATCTTCGTGAAGCCGCCTAAGGCCTGAGCGGTCCACGGGTACGCTGCGACGGCGACGCGAGATGCAAAGCAGAAGGCCCGCAATTGCGGGCCTTCTGCTGATTGCAGCAACGCTGCCGACTTCAGCCCGTACGCGCGTTGCGCAGACGGCGCTGTTCCACCGATCCGGCCAGCTGGCGCAGCAGTTCCGTGGTGTCGTCCCAGTGGATGCAGGCGTCGGTGACGGACTGGCCGTAGCACATCTGTTCGCGCGGGCCGATTTCCTGCCGTCCTTCGACCAGGTGCGATTCGATCATCACGCCCATGATGCGATCGTCGCCGCCGGCGATCTGGTGGCCGACATCCTGGCCGACCACAATCTGGCGCTTGTGCTGCTTGCTGGAGTTGGCATGGCTGAAGTCGATCATCACCTGCGGCTTCAGATTGCCCTTGGTCAGCGCCGCACAGGCGGCGTCGACGCTCTTGGCATCGTAGTTGGTGCCGGAGCTGCCGCCGCGCAGGATGACGTGGCAATCGGCGTTGCCATTGGTCTCGAAGATCGAAACCTTGCCGTCCTGGGTCAGTGACAGGAAGCGATGTGGGTGGCTGGCCGACAGCACCGCATCGACCGCAACCTTGACGCTGCCTTCGGTGCCGTTCTTGAACCCGACCGGGCAGGACAGTGCCGACGCCAGCTCGCGATGCAGCTGCGATTCGGTGGTACGCGCACCGATCGCGCCCCAGGACAC
This sequence comes from Solimonas flava, assembly GCA_040391865.1. GTDB lineage: Bacteria > Pseudomonadota > Gammaproteobacteria > Nevskiales > Nevskiaceae > Solimonas. Next base: position 35,468 of record JBEBWZ010000012.1, on the reverse strand, counting down.
GAGGTCGGTGAGGTATTGCGGGGTCAGGATGTCGAGATATTCGACGCCGGCCGGCATGCCCATCTCGTTGAGATCGAGCAGTAGCTTGCGACCGACGCGCAGGCCCTTGTTGATGTCGTAGCCGTCGTTGAGGTCCGGGTCGTTGATCAGGCCTTTCCAGCCCACCGTGGTGCGCGGCTTTTCGAAATACACGCGCATCACGATCAGCAGCTGCTTCGACAGCTGCTCGCGCAGGCCTTTCAGGCGCTGCGCATACTCGAGCGCCGCCTGTGTGTCATGGATCGAGCAGGGGCCGACGATGACCAGTAGGCGGTCGTCGCGGCCGTGCAGCAGGTCCTGGATCTCGCGACGGGTGTCGTAAGTGGTCTTGGCGGCCGTTTCGGACAACGGCAGCTCCGCCTGGACGGCGGCAGGTGTGGAGACGTCACGGATCGATTTGATCCGCGTGTTTTCAGTGACAAAACGCATGGCACGGCAACCACTTCGGACTTAAGGGCCGAGAATGCTACCAGACCGGCCGCAGGAGCCGGAAACCTGCAGGCGGACGGGACGCGACCGCCAGGACGGGCGGCGATAGCCCACGGCCGTGCCGGCTGCGGGCAAAATGGCCGGGTTCCCTGCCAACCGATACCGAGCCGCCCATGTTCCTGCGCCCCCGTTCCGGATGCTTCGTGGCTGTCGCCGGCGTATTGCTGCTGGCGGCAACGCCAACGATCGCTGCCGCGCCGTTCGTGTTCCCGACCTTCAATCAGGCTGCGCTGGCGCGCCTGCATGCGCTGCCGTCGCCGGCCGCCGCCGATGCCGCAACCGGCACCCGGCTGCAGCTGGACTGGACCAACGAGAACGTGTTGCTGCAAAGCGGTGGCGAGACCCTGCGTCTGGACGGCGAAGCGCTGCGGCTGGCGCTGACGCAGCGCTGGAACTGGGGCGGCTGGCGCTGGTCCGCCGAGTTGCCGCTGCTGAGCACCGGCGGCGGCATGCTCGACTCCGGGATCGAGGAATGGCATGACTGGTTCGGCTTGCCCAATGGCGGGCGCGAGCAGTTGCCGCGCGACGAGTACCGCTACCGCTACAGCCGCAACGGCCTGGACGTCATGGACGTCAGCGATGCCGGTACCGGTCTCGGTGATCTGCGTCTGGGCGCGGCGCGCTGCAGCGACGACAACAATTGCCTGCGCGTGATGGCGCAGCTGCCGACCGGCGATGCCGACAAGCTCACCGGCGGGGGCTTGGGCGCTGCCGCCTGGTACGAGCGTGGTTATGTGCTCGGCAGTGCCGCACGCTGGCGAGGTGCCCTGGCGGCCGGCCTCAGCGTCAGCCGCGCCGATGGTCCGCTGCAGGATCAGGTCAACGAGCTGGTGCCGTTCGGCTGGCTGTCGCTGGCCTATGGTTTGACCGAGCGCCTCGATGCCGGCGCACAGTTCTATCTGCATGGCGCCCTGTATGACGACACCACCCTCGAAGCGCTGGAGCGGCCGGGCGGCGTGCTGTCCTTCGGGTTCCGCTATCGCAGCAGTGAGCGCACCTACTGGTACGCCGGCCTGCAGGAAGACGTGATCACCAGTTCGTCGCCGGATTTCAGCATCCATCTGGCGATCGACTGGCCCTGAGGAGGCAGCGGGCTACGGCAGGTCGAACAGCAGCAACTCCGCGTCGCTGTCGGCCAGCACCTGCAGCGAGTTTTCGCGCTCGAACATCGCAGCATCGCCAGCGTGCAGGGCTTCGCCATTGGCGCTGATGTCGCCGCGCGCCACATGCAGGTAGTAGCGGCGGTGCGGGTTCAGCGTGCGCTGCGCACGGCTGCGCGCTGCCGGCCAGGCGATATCGATGCGCGCGTCCTGATGGATCGTGAACGGCGCCTGTTCCGCGGCCGGCGCCACCACGGTGGTGAAGCCTGCGCGCAGGGCATCGGCGTTCAGCATTTTTTGCTGGTAGCCGGGTGCCACGCCGTGCTGCGCCGGGGTGATCCAGATCTGCAGGAAATGCACCGGATCGGTGTGGCTGGCATTCATCTCGCTGTGGGTGATGCCGCTGCCGGCGCTCATCAGCTGCAGTTCGCCGTGGCCCAGCACGGTGCCGCCGCCGCTGGAGTCGCGGTGCCTGAGGCCACCGGCCAGCACATAGGAAATGATCTCCATGTCCTTGTGGCCATGCGGCGGGAAACCCGCGCCCGGCACCACGCGATCCTCGTTGATCACGCGCAGTGCGCCGTATCCCAACCAGTCGGGATCGTAGTAGTCGCTGAATGAGAACGTGTGATGGCTGTCCAGCCAGCCGCGATCGGCATGGCCGCGTTCATCGGCACGACGGAGGATGATCATGGGGGGCTCCGTGATTTGGGCAGGTTCCCAATCTATGGTCTGATGGCGCGTCACGAAAGCGGAATGTTCTGAGTCTTGGCTTCAGAGTTTGTGAACGCTGCGCCGCCATCATGGCGCAGACCGATGGATGAGCGGGATAAGGCCGGGATCGAACCGATATGCGCCTGACGCTGGACGCTTTGGAAACACTGGATGCGATTGCCGAGCACGGCAGTTTTGCGCGCGCTGCCGAGGCCTTGCATCGGGTGCCGTCGGCGGTGACCTACACCGTGCAGAAACTCGAATCCGACCTCAAGGTGCAGCTGTTCGATCGCAGCGGCAAGCGCGCGAAGCTGACCCCGGCGGGCGAGACGCTGCTGGAGCGCGGCCGCGAACTGCTGCGTCAGGCCGAGCGCGTCGAGAACGCAGTCCGGCGGGTCGCAAACGGCTGGGAGACGCAGCTGACGCTGGCGGTGGATGAGATCGTGCCGCTGGAGTTGCTGTTTCCGCTGATCGCCGAGTTCGATGCCGAGGTCTGGGGCACGCGCCTGCGCTTCAGCCAGGAGATTTTCGGCGGTACCTGGGATGCGCTGCTGGATCGGCGGGCCGATCTGGCGATCGGTGCGCCGGGTGAGGTGCCGAGCGGCGCCGGGATTGCCGCACGCAAGTTCGGGACGGCCGCGTTCGTGTTTGCCTGTGCGCCACATCATCCGCTGGCGGAAACGCCGGAGCCGATTCCGGCCGAGGTGGTGGCGCGCTACCGCGCCGTGGTGGCGGCCGATTCCTCACGCCGCCTCGCACCGCGCAGCGGCGGGATCCAGACAGGCCAGGACGTGCTGGTGGTGCCGACGCTGAGCGCCAAGGTCGCGGCGCAGATCGCCGGGCTGGGAGTGGGCTATCTGCCGGAGCATCTGGCGCGACCGCATCTCGCCAGCGGCCGGCTGGTATCGCGTCGGATCGATGCGCTGCGCTAGCCGACCGTGCTGCATGTGGCCTGGCGCGATGGCGACGCAGGGCGCGCGCTGCAGTGGTTTCGCGAGCGGGTGCTGGCCGACGCGCGCCTGCGCGAGCTGTTCACGCCGCCGGATCGCTGATCGCGTTACCGCGCTCGAATCAGCCAGGCATGGCAACGTGGCTGGCTTGCTGTTCGACCCGTTGCAGCCATGCCCGCAGCTGCGGATAGTCGTCGAGGCGATAGTCGCCCTGCTGCGCGACATGGGTGTACGCGTACAGCGCAATGTCGGCAATGCTGTAGTGCGTCCCGGCGATGAAGTCCGTCTTGCGCAGCTGCGTTTCCAGCACGGCCAGCGCCGCGTAGCCCTTTGTCCGTGCCTCGCGGATCTTGTCGGCCCATTCCTCGCGCTTGCCGAGATAGTGAATCCAGTAGCGCACCGTGGCGATGTACGGTTCATGGCTGTATTGCTCGAAGAACAGCCATTGCATGACCCGCGCACGGGCATAGCGATCATCCGGCAACAGCGGCGAGCCTTCGGCGAGGTAACACAGCATCGCGTTGGATTCGGACAGGCTGCGGCCATCGGGCAGCACCAGTACCGGCACCTTGCCGTTGGCATTGAGGGCCAGGAACTCGGGCGTGCGCGTCTCGCCGTGGACCACATCGATTTCACGCCACGAAAACGGGATGCCGAGCTGCGTCATCAGCAGCGCCGGTTTGTAGCAGTTGCCGCTGCCGCTCATGCCGTACAGGGTGTACATCGCCGGTGCTCGCGTGTTCGGTGGTTGCGCGCGCTGATCTTGCCCGATTCAGTGGGGTGCGCGTAAGGATTCGAGATACTGGATCAGGCCGCGCAGGCTGGCTTCGAGAAAATCCGGTGACGACTGTGCCTTGGCGAGGCCGAAGCCGCCTTCGATGCTGGAAATGATGAACGCGGCGCAATCGGCGGGGTCGATGTCGGTGCGCACGCACCGGCGTTGCTGTCCGCTGCGCAAGGCGGCGGCGATGCCGGAACGGGTCTCGTCGAGGATCGTCTGCAGGCGGCTGCGGAACCCCTCGTCGATTCCCGCCATTTCGTTGATCAGGTTGTTGAACGGGCAGCCGCGCTGCATCAGCTCGGCGGCATGCTCGTTGGCCAGCGCGTGGCACTGCCGGATCGCCGCGCTCAGCGGGTTGTCGTCCGGCTGCAGCAGGGGCTGCCACAGTGCTTCGACCCAGGGCCTGACCCGCTCCTCGATGACCGCGTGGCCGAGCGCGGTCTTGTGGGCGAAATGGTGGTACAGCGCACCCTTGGTGACACCGCTGGATTCGAGAATGGCGTCGAGGCTGGCGGCACGAAAGCCGGAGCGGTGGATCTCGTCGAACGCGCAATCGAGCAGGTGCTGGCGCGTCTGGTCCGGCTGGCGCCGGGGTGCGGCTTTGGGCGACGAATGGGGCATACCAGCGAGTATGTGCTGCGATCGGGGCTTGTCAATCCGGTACAGGACAGGTCCTAATCGCCACTCGTTTCCCTGGAGCAGCTTCATGGACGAGACGCCCCGACTCAAGGATCTGGCGCGTGCGGTCGCCGGCCGCGTGCCGTTGGACGCGGCGGAACTGCTGCAGCGCGAGACGCCGGAGGTAGTCGCGGCGGTCCTGCAGGAGCTGCCACAGCGCATGGCGCGCGACATCGTCGAGCACTTGCCGAAGCATCTGTGTCCGGTCGATCCGGCGAGCATCACCACCGAACTGCAGATTCCCGGCACGGTGGCGGATCTGATGGAGCCGGTCTACGGCAAGCTGCCCGAGACCGCGACGGTGCAGGATGCGATCGACTTCCTGCGCGGCTCGCCCTATCCGCGGCAGATCACCTATCTCTACACCACCGATCTCGAAGAGCGGCTGACCGGCCTGGTGGTGATCCGCGATCTGCTGCTGGCGCGGCCCGAACAGCCGCTGAGCGAAGTGATGTTGCCCGATCCGTTCTCGTTGCCGGCCTCGCTGTCCGCCGGCAGCGCGATCAAGGCGGCGGTGCACCGCCACTACCCGGTGTATCCGGCCGTCGACGAGCGCGGGCATGTGGTGGGCGTGGTGCGTGGCTGGCGGTTGTTCGAGCGGCAAGCCATCGAAATCACCGCGCAGTCCGGCTCGATGGTCGGTGTTTCCAAGGAAGAGCGGGTCTACACCCCGCTACGGCAATCGTTCCGCATGCGCCACCCGTGGTTGCAGATCAATCTGCTGACGGCGTTCGGCACCGCGCTGATGGTCGGCATGTTCGACGACACCATCGCGCGCATCGTGGTGCTGGCGGCATTCCTGCCGGTGCTGTCCTGCCTGGCCGGCAACAACGGCTGTCAGGCACTGGCGATCACCATTCGCGGCCTCACGCTCGGCGATCTCGACGGCTATTCGGTGCGCAAGCTGCTGCTGAAGGAAATGGCGGTCGGCGCACTCAACGGATTTTTCTGTGGACTGATCGGGGCCGTGGCGATCTTCGCGTTTGCCAGCTTCACCGGCCAGGGCCACGGCCTGATGCTGGGTTTGGTGATGCTGATGTCGATGGTCGGCACCTGCATCATCAGTTGCCTGCTCGGCACGCTGGTGCCGCTGGTGTTGAAGCGTGCCGGTGCGGACCCGGCCACGGCGTCGAGTATCTTCGTGCTGACGGCCACCGATATTCTCGGCATGGGTCTGATGCTGACGCTGGCGACGACGCTGGTGCTGTGAGCCCCGTCATTTGGCGCCGCCACGCCGCGGCGGCGCCAAATGACGGCAAGAATTGCGGCACACTATGCGCACCTATGCGCCCCTTTCTGGTGGTTCCCAGCCTGTTGTTGCTCGCCCTCTCGGCCGCCGCCTGCTCCGGCGGCGGTGTGCGTTACGGCGCGCAGCGTTCGGCCGCCGATCTCGAACGGGAAGCGCGCTTCCAGGCAGCGGACAGCGACAAGGACGAGCTGCTGACGCTGGAGGAAGTCCGCGCCGGCATGCCCGAGCTGGTGGATCTGTTCGACACCATCGACACTGACGGCAATGGCAAGCTGACCCTGGCCGAGATCCGCAGCTATGCCGAATGGCAGCGCATCTCGAAGATGCCGGAACGCCGCTATTTCTGAGTCGCCGATGCTGTTCTCCGTCATCGTCCTGTCCGGGTTTCTGACCGCGGCGCTCTCCGGCGTCACCGGACTCGGCGGTGGCACTCTGCTGATCGGCCTGTTCTATGCGATCGGCATGGCGCCGGCCGAAGCGGTGCCGCTGTTCGCCGCGGTGCAATTGGTCGCCAACTCCTCGCGGACGGTCGCCTACGCACGCCATGTCGAATGGCGCGCGGCCGGCTGGTTTCTGCTGGCGGCGGTGCCGGCAACGTTCCTGGTGGCGCCGTTCGCGCAGCGGGTGAATGCAGATTGGGTGCGTTTGCTGCTGGCCGCGCTGATCATCGTGTCGCTGCTGCCGGGGCTGGCATCGCGCGCGGTCCTGCCGCGGCGGCCCTCGTTCCTGCTGGCCGGCTTCATGAACGGCACGCTGGGCATGTTCGTCGGCGCGACCGGTCTGTTCGTCGGCCGTTTGTTCCTGCGCCCCGAATGGCGGCGTGAAACGATGATCGGCACACTGGCCATGACCCAGGTATTCGGTCATGGTCTGCGGGTGCTGGCCTACGGCTTTGTCGGCTTCAGCGCTTTGGCGCAGCCGCAACTGCTGCTGGCCTTGTGTCTGGCGGTGATTGCCGGCACCGCCGTCGGCAAGCGGATCAACAGCCGGGTCAGCGAGGAAGCATTTGCGCAGGTCTTCAAATGGATTCTGATTGCGCTGTCGCTGAAACTGATTTTCGATGGTGTGCGAGGACTCTGGTGGAACTGAAACTCGATGCAGCAGCAGTAGAGAGCCTGATTCGTGGCGGTCTCAAGGTCGCGGCGCAGGGTGGTTTGCGGGTCGAGGCGGTGCAGCCGGGGTATGCGCGCATCCGCATTCCGTATCACGAGCGCATGATCCGCCCCGGCAACGTGATCTCGGGGCCGACGCTGTTCACTGCGGCGGATTCGGCGATGTACGCGCTGGTGCTGGCGCATCTGGGCCCGGAGCTGATGGCGGTGACCAGCAGCATCAACATGAATTTCATGAACAAGGCCAAGCTCGGCGATGTGATCGGCGAGGCCCGCTTGCTGAAGCTGGGGCGGCGGCTGGTGGTGATGGACGTGAACATCCGCACCGGTGACGATGACACCGTGGTTGCACACGTGACCGGCACCTACGCGCGTCCGGGTTGATGCGCTCGGTTGCCGACACGCTGCAGGCTCAGTTCGCCGCGTTTGGCCCGGTGCAGGCGCGCGGCATGTTCGGTGGACACGGTGTGTTCTTCGAAGGGCTGATGATCGCCTTGCAGTTCGATCAACAGCTGTATCTGAAGGTCGATGCGGTGTCGCGCACGCTGTTCGAACAAGCCGGCAGCCGCCAGTTCATCTATGAGCGCATGGCGCGCCCGGTTGGCCTGTCGTACTTCACGGCGCCGCCGGCGTTTTACCGGAATGCGGATGGCGCGCATTACTGGAGTGCACAGGCCTACGATGCCGCGCGCCGCGCCAGCGCGCGCAAGGCCGGCAGGAAGAAAACAAAAGCGCGGCCTGCACCGCGCTGGCGTTAAGCGTTAGCGCTCGCCGCGGCGCAACCGCGCCAGTTCTTCCTCGCCGTACGGGCGGTGATCCTTGATCCGCAGACTCTCCGACCACTCCTGGGCAAAATCGCGTTGCCAGCGGGCGTTGAGCGCGGCGGTGATCGCCATCGCCACCACTGCACCGAGAGCAGCCAGCGCCATGTCCTTCTGCGCGTCCCAGATATCGCCCTGGCTGCCGAGATAGGCCACGCCGAGGTCGCCGCCGAAGAATTCCGCTGCCGCCCATTCGAACAGCTCGAACAGGGCCGAGGTTGCGAGCGTGAAATCCAGCGGCAGGAAATAGCCCCAGAAGCCGCGTGCAACCGCGACGCGCAGAAAGATTTCGCGGATCGGATAGGCCAGCAGCAGGCCGTAGCTGAAATGCACCAGCCGATCGAAGTGATTGCGCTCCCAGCCGAACATTGCGTTGAAGCTGTTGCCGGTCAGCGCTTTCCAGGCCTGGTCATACGGCACTTCCGAATAGGTGTAATGCGCGCCGACCGCGTGCAGGCACATGAACAGGAAAATCAGCGTGTACGACACCCGCGAAAACACGAAGCGCTTGCGTGCCAGCCACATCGCCGCAACGAAAGCGAACACCAGCGCGTTCTCCAGCAGCCAGTCCTTGCGGTCGTAAGGGTCGATCGCCAGCACCAGCCACAGCACGGCGTAGAGGCTGCCGAGAACGGTCAGATAACGGCGGTAGGACGGCATATGGACTCCTGTGGGACTCAGCCGCGCGTGGTCAGCAGATCATCGTCCTTGGTCTCGCGGCTCAGCAACAGCGAGACCAGGGTCAGCAGCGCCGCCGCCGACAGGTAGTAGCCGACAAACTGCAGGCCGTGATGGCCGGCCAGCCAGGTGGCGATGTACGGCGCCAGCGAAGCGCCGAAGATCCCCGCGAGATTGAAGGTCAGCGACGAGCCGGTATACCGCACCTCGGTCGGAAACAGTTCCGAGAGCGCGGTGCCCAGCGGGCCGTAGGTCATGCCCATCAGCGCCAGGCCCAGCGCCAGGAAGGCGGTGACGCTGATCAGCTGGCCGCTGCCGAACAGGGGCGCGAACAGCAGTCCGAAGGCGGCGATCGCGAGGCTGACCCAGGCCAGCGTGCGGCGGCGGCCGTAACGGTCGGCCAGCACCGCCGACAGCGGAATCGTCAACGCGAAGAACAGCACCGCGAACAGCTGTATCAGCAGGAACTGGTCGCGCTCGTAGCCCAGTGCACTGGTGCCCCAGGTCAAGGCGAAGACGGTGGTCAGATAGAACAGCACGAAAGTCGCCAGTGCCATCACCGTGCCCAGCACCAGCGCGCGCGGGTGCTCGCGGAACACGGTGACCATCGGCACCTTGACTCGCTCCCTGCGGTCCAGGGTCTGCTGGAACACCGGGGTCTCTTCGATCTTCAGGCGCACATACAGGCCCACGACCACCAGCAGCGCGCTGGCAATGAACGGCAGGCGCCAGCCCCAGCTGAAGAATTCGGCATCGCTGAGCAGTTCGGTCAGCAGCAGGAACGAGGCGCCGGAGAGGATGAAGCCCAGCGGCGCGCCCAGTTGCGGGAACATGCCGTACCAGGCGCGTTTGCCGGGCGGGGCGTTTTCGGTGGCCAGCAGCACCGCGCCACCCCATTCGCCGCCGAGGCCCAGGCCCTGGCCGAAGCGGCACAGTGCCAGCAGCGCCGGTGCCAGCACTCCGATCTGCGCATACGTCGGCAGCAGTCCGATCGCGACCGTCGACACGCCCATGGTCAGCAGTGCCGCCACCAGCGTCGCCTTGCGGCCGATGCGGTCGCCGAAGTGCCCGAACAGGGCCGAGCCCAGGGGCCGCGCAAAGAACGCGATCGCGAAGGTCGCCAGCGATTGCAGGGTCGCGGTGGCGGCGTCGCTGCCGGGAAAGAACAGCGCCGGGAACACCAGCACCGCGGCCGTGGCGTAGATGTAGAAATCGAAGAACTCGATCGTGGTGCCGATCAGACTGGCGAACAGGACGCGGCGCGGCGAGTTTTTCGGCACGACGGCCGTGGTGGCAGATGTCATCAAGGGATCCCCAGGGAGCGCCGGCGATTGTGCGGCAGCGGGCTGCCGCAGCGCCAGCGGCGGAGCGCGCGGGTAGACTGGGCGCAGATGTCCGCACCCGGAGTTGTCATGAAACCGAAAATCCTTGTTGCCGGCGGTATCGCCGCGGTGATGGCCGGCGCGCTGTTGCTCAGCGCCTGCGATGAACGCCAGCAGCGGCCACCGCCGAAGCGCGCCGAGCAGGGCCGCGAAGAGACCCGCAGCATCCGCAATACCGAGGCGATCGGCTATTCCGGCAATGCCATTGCCGACAAGATCGATGGCGCGCTCGATACCAGCGAGCAGCGCCAGCAGGAACTCGATCGCGCGCTGGAGCAGCAGGAGCAGTAGCGCTGCCGCGCAGGGGTTACAGCGGCGGCGGTGCCTGGTCGCGGTGATGCACCAGGATGCGCCGGTACTGCTCGGGGTCCTTGATGTGCACCACATCGCCTTCGCGCGGGAAGGTCCAGTCGTACAGCCGCGACAGCCAGAAGCGCAGCGCCGCGGCGCGCAGCACCAGCGGCCAGGCCTGGCGCTCCTCGTCGGTCAGTTCGCGACGCGAACGGTAGGCCGAGATCATCGCCTCCCAGCGCGCCGGATTCAGGGTGCCGTCCGGCTCGAAGCACCAGTCGTTCAGCGTGATCGCGAGGTCGTACAGCAGCGCGTCGTTGCAGGCGTAGTAGAAGTCGATGACGCCGGTCAGGCGGTTTTCGACGAACAGCACGTTGTCGCGGAACAGGTCGGCGTGGATCACGCCTTGCGGCAGGCTTTGCAGGTCGATCGACAGCTGCATCGCCAGCTCGTCCTCGATCAGCTTGCGGATGCCCTCGTCGTCGGTCTTGCCTGCCAGCAGGCGTCCGGTCTGTTCGCGCCACAGCGCGCCGCGCGAGTTGTCGCAATGGCCGGCATAGGATTGGCCGATGACATGCAGCTCGCCGAGCACGCGGCCGACCTGGCGGCACTGTTCCAAAGTGGGGAACAACACGCTCTGGCCCATCAACCGTCGCACCAGTGCGGCGGGCTTGTCGTTCAGGGTGCTGAGGTTGCGCCCCTCGTGGGTGCGCGCCGGCATCGCGCCGGGAAAGCCGCGTGACGCGAGGTGGTCCATCAGGCCGAGGAAGAACGGCAGATCGGCGTAGTTGAGGCGTTCGAACAGCGTCAGCACCCAGCGCGCGTCGGTGGTGTCGACGAAATAGTTGGTGTTCTCCACGCCTTCGCCGATGCCCTGGAAGCCGATGACTTCGCCTACCGGATACTGCGTCAGGAACTCGGTCAGTTCTGCGTGAGAGACCTTGGTGAAGACGGACATGGGAACTGGGGAACGGAGGAGGAGGCGCAAGCTTAAGCTGGTTTGGAAAGTCGCGGCCAGAGATGACGGTGGCCCGGCACGGCGGCCGCTACCTTCGCCAGAACGCCGGCGTGAACACGATCAGCAGCGAAAAGATTTCCAGGCGGCCGAGCAGCATGGTGAAGATCAGGATGCATTTGCCGGGCGCCGAGATCGAGGCCATCGAGCTATTGAGTTCGTAAAGGCCGGGGCCGGCGCTGGTGATGCAGGCCGCGACCGCCGAAAACGCGCGGACCGGCTCCAGTCCGGTGGCCATCATCATCACGATCAGGATCAGCGTGGTGCCGATGTACACCGAGAAGAATCCGCCGACCGCATACACCACCGAATCCGGCACCACCTTGCCCTGCAGCTTGATCGGCAATTCCGCATTGGGGTGGATCAGGCGGCGCATTTCACGCATCGCCTGCTTCACGAACAGGATCAGGCGCACCACCTTGACGCCGCCCGAGGTGGAGCCGGCACAGCCGACCATGAACCCGGTCATGATCAGGACCACCGGCGCGAAGCTGGGCCAGTAGCTGGGATCGGCGGTGCTGAACCCGGTGGTGGTGCCGTAGGAAATCACATGGAACAGCGCCTTGCGCAGCCCGGTTTCGGTATCCGGGTAGGTGCCGGCCAGGAATAGCGGGATGCTGATCAGGGTGGTGAAGCCGATGATCAGGGCAACGCAGGTGCGCGCTTCGGAGTCGCGCCAGTAGACCAGTGGATTGCGCTCGCGCCAGACCAGGAAGTGCGTGGCGAAATTGATCGTGCCGAGCAGCATGAAGATCATCACGATGTATTCCAGCAGGGGGCTCTGGAAGTGGCCGATGCTGGCGTCGTGGCTGGAAAAGCCGCCGGTGGCGATGGTCGACATCGCGTGGAACACGGCGTCGAACACCGGCATGCCCGCCAGCCAGTAGGCGGTGCCGCAGCAGATCGTCAGCAACAGATAGACGATCCACAGCGCGCGCGCGGTCTCGGCGATGCGCGGGGTCAGCTTGGCATTCTTCATCGGCCCCGGCGTCTCGGCCTTGTACAGCTGCATGCCGCCGATGCCGAGCATCGGCAGGATCGCCACCGCCAGCACGATGATGCCCATGCCGCCGAGCCAGTGCAGTTGCGCGCGGTAGTAGTTGATCGCGTTCGGCAGCTTGTCGAGACCGCTGGGAATCATGGTGGCGCCGGTCGTGGTCAGACCGGAGACGGATTCGAACAGCGCGTCGAGATAGCTGGGCCAGCCGACATTGGTGACGTAGAACGGAATCGCACCGAATGCCGACAGCACCGCCCAGAACAGCACCACCACGAGGAACCCGTCGCGGATCTTCAGCTCCGCACGCGAGTGCCGTACCGGCCACCAGATCACCGCGCCGGTGGTGAGCGTGATCCACATGCTGTCGAGGAAGGCATAGCCGACGCCTTCGTCGTAGTAGAGGCTGATCAGCAGCGGCGGCACCATGCTCAGCGAGAACAGCATCAGCAGCAGGCCGACGATGCGCTGCACGCCGGCGTAGCGCCGGCCGCGCGAGGCCACTCCCGGAGCGGTGCCGAACGGGGTGTTCATCAAAGGAAAGCGAAGCCGACCTGGAACAGCTTTTCGACGTCCTTCATCCGCTTCTTGTCGACGATGAACAGGATCACGTGATCTTCGGCCTCGATCACGGTGTCGTGATGCGCGATGATGACCTTGTCGCCACGGACGATGGCCGCGATGTTGCAGCCCGGCGGCAGCACGATCTCTTCGAGTTTGCGTCCGACCACACGGGAATTGTGGCGGTCGCCGTGGGCAATGGCCTCGATCGCTTCGGCGGCGCCACGGCGCAGCGAATGCACGCGCACCACGTCGCCGCGGCGCACCCGCGACAGCAGCGCCGAAACGGTGGATTGCTGCGGCGAGATCGCGATATCGATGGTGCCGCCCTCGACCAGTTCGACATACGACAGGCGATTGATCAGGCACAGCGCCTTGCGTGCGCCCAGGCGCTTGGCCAGCATCGCCGACAGGATGTTGGCTTCGTCGTCGTTGGTGATCGCGCAGAACACATCGATGTCCTCGATGTTTTCCTCGATCAGCAGCGATTCGTTGGCGGCGTCGCCGGTCAGCACGATGGTGCGTTGCAGCTGCTCGGACAGATGGCGCGCGCGTTCGCGGAACTTCTCGACGATCTTGACCTGGATGTTGTCGTTTTCCAGCGCCCGCGCCAGACGCAGGCCGATGTTGCCGCCGCCGGCGAGCATCACCCGTTTCACCGGCTTGTCCTCGCGGCGCAGTTCACCGATGACGCGCGCGATGTGACCGCTGGCGGCGATGAAGAACACCTCGTCCTCGGCTTCGATGACGGTGTTGCCTTCGGGGATGATGGCGCGGCCGCGGCGATAGATCGCGGCGACGCGGGCATCGATGCCCGGCAGGTGCAGCGGCAATTCCTTCAGCTGACGGCTGACCAGCGGCCCGCCGTAATAGGCCCTGACGCCGACCAGCCGCACCTTGCCATCCGCGAAGTCGACCACCTGCAGGGCGCCGGGGTAGGCGATCAGGCGACGGATGTAGTCGGTGACCAACTGCTCCGGCGAGATGTGCATGTCGACCGGCAGCGCATCGGGGCCGAACAGGCGCTCCTCGCGCAGATAGTCCTGGGCCCGTACGCGCGCGATCTTGGTCGGGGTGCTGAACAGGGTGTTGGCGATCTGGCAGGCCAACATGTTGGTCTCGTCGCTGTCGGTGACCGCGATAATCATGTCGGCATCATCGGCGCCGGCCTGACGCAGCACGCTGGGGTGCGATGCGTAGCCTTCCACGGTGCGGATATCGAGGCGTTCCTGCAGATCCGAGAGTGCGGCGCTCTTGATGTCGACGACCGTGACATCGTTCTGCTCGCTGGCCAGATTCTCGGCCAGTGTTGAGCCGACCTGGCCCGCCCCGAGGATGATGATTTTCATGGGTCGCGCACCTTACGCTTGCTCCTGCCGTGCCGCAATAAGCAGTTTCCGGTTACCGGACTCCAGCCGGATGCGGGCCACTGGAGACCGGCAGCCGCCGGACCTCAGTGGCTGCGCAGATAATCCCGTCGATAGGTGCCGGGCGAGACGCCGGACCAGCGCTTGAACGCATTATGGAAGGTGCTCTGCTCGGTGTAACCCAGCAGGAAGGCGATCTGGGTCAGCGAGATCGACGGATCGCGCAGGAACATCTCGGCCCGGGAGCGGCGCACCTCGTCGAGCACCGCCTGGAACGAGCGCTCGTGCTCGCCCAGGCGGCGCTGCAGGGTGCGGGTCGAGAGGCGCAGGGTCTCGGCAGCCTCGTTCAGCGATACCTGGCCCTTGGACAGGTTGCGGCTCAGGACGGTCTTCAGTTCGCGCAGGAATTCCGGCTCGCTGGACAGTTCGCGCAGGACCAGCTGTGCCTGTGCCTCCGCCTGCTGGCGCATGTCCTCGTCGGCCGAGACCACCGGCAAACGCATGTAGTCGGCGGAAAACACCATCTTGCTGGCGGGCTGGTCGAAGTGCAGTTCGCCGCCGAAGATCTGTTCGTAGCTGGAGACGTCCGCCGGGCGCGGGAAATGAAAATACCCGTCGTAGCGCAGCTGCGGCTGGTTCGACAGCCAGCGCATGAACATCGCGCGTGCCCCGAGCATGAACTGCGCCACCGCCGGCACCGGTGGCGTGGCGTAGGGCCAGCTCCACAACAGGTGCGCGCGCGAACCCTCGACGGTGAGCACCGGCTGCCCGATCTGTCCGAGCAGGCGGATGTAGCGCGCCAGCTGGTCGGAGATTTCGGCCAGCGTCGCGCAGTTCATCAGCACATGACCCAGCACGCCGAGATGACGCATGCGCAGGCCGGCGCCGGCTTTCAGCGGCAGGTCCGGCTCGTTCAGGGCCGCGATCGCGATGTCGAACATGCCGATCCATTCCGTCAGCGGAATCTCGGTATGACCCTTGGCGCTGTCGAGCTGCGCGACGCGCTGCGGCTCGTACAGGGTGCAGGGATCGACACTGCGCGCGCGCAAATAATCGAGCAACCCTCGGGCATAGAGGGTGACGATCAATCCGCTATTGGGGGGAAGGGTGGCAGCCACGTTGGCGTGATTTCCTAACAGAACGGCGGGCTTCGTCAAGACGCAGGCGGCGGGGCAAGCGAAGAATCGGTCCTAGGCAAGCAAGAAACAAGCGGATCAGCCAGTCACGATTTCGATCGCTGCGGCGCCGCGGGGCGGGGTTCAGGGTCGAGCATAACGGCTCCCTCCCAAAGCGGAAGCTTTTGCCGGATCAGTTCCGGGCGTGCGACGTCTGGAACCATATAAGAGAAAGAGAGGTTGGGGGGAGCGGGGGGAACGTGGCCGGCGATCCGGGGGGGTCGTCCGGCTCCGTTTTCCGATGATTCCTTTCATGACTCGGGAGGAACGATGTCTGTGTTGAGCCCCCCTCATGCCGTCGCCCTGACGGTAGCGTTACTGCTCTCCGCTTGCGGCAACAGCAGTCCAGTCGATTCATCGGCGCGCGCAGGGCTTGCCTGTATCGCCGAAGCGTTCTGCGCCGGTGCCGGCAAGGCCGTGGTCAGTCCGACGCAGGAGCAGATCGACGGCGTCGAGGAATCGCGCCTGTTTCTTGGCAACAAGACCCAATTCTTCAATCTCGGCGGCTTCGGCATCAATCCGCTGCAGAATTTCCCCGATCCGCTGGCGGGTCTGGGCTCCATGCTGACCCAGCCGGCACAGGCCCCGGTGCATGTCGATCCGCGCAGCGGCGATGTGCAGCACACCTATCTGCGGATCGCGGTGCTGGGCCTCGGCGACACCCGCGTCGCGTTCGTGACCTTGGACGCGGTCGGCGCCGGCAACCTGATCCAGAAGCAGGTGGTGGCACAGGTCGTGGCCACCAGCTGTGAGCTGGAATGGTGCATCGAACCCGAGAACGTGCTGTTCGGGCAGACCCACACCCATGCCGGTGCCGATCTGCAGGGCCTGTGGGGTGGTGTGCCGCAGGCGTGGATTGAGCAACAACTGCTGGCCGGTGCTGCTGCCGCGACCCGCGATGCGGTGGTCGCGCGCGAGCAGGTGGTGCTGAAGATCGCGCAGGGCCGCACCAGCGAATTCAACAACTATCGCCGGCCGCGGATCGATCCGGCGGATGATGCCGACGATGCGATGGGCCTGCTGCGCTTCGAAGGCGCGCGCAGCCGTCGGCCGGTGGCACAGCTGCTGCAGTACGCGGCGCATCCGACCAGCATCAACGAAGACCCGCGCATTCCTCACGCCGACTACATCCTGGGCGCGATGCGCTATCTGGAACGCGAAGGCGGCATCGGCCTGTATTACAACGGCCCGATCGCCGATGCCTCCGGTGCCGGCGGCGCCTGCCCCTTTGCCGAGCCGGATGCCTATCAGCGCGTGCACTGCCGTGGCGAGAGCATCGCCCGCTTCGGGACTGAGCAGAAGCTGCGCACCCTGGCGCCGGAGTTGAGCGTGCGTCATGCAGACGTACTGCTGCCGGTGACCAATCCGGTGTTCCTGCTGGCAGGCGGTCTCGGCTCCTTCAACCGCTACTACGATTTCACCCTGCGCCAGATCGCCGATCTGCCGGTGCTGAGCACCATCCTCGGGACGGTCACCACCGAGCTGGGCCAGGCGACACCGACCGCGCAGACTCTGGTCAGCCGCATCAGCATCGGCGGTGCCGGCGGTCTGGAGATCGCGACGATCCCGGGTGAAGCGACCAACAGCTACGGTCAGTTCATCCGCCAGGTTGCGGCGCAGGCCAATCCCGATGCCACGGTGATGCTGTTCGGGCTCACCCACAACTCCTTCGGCTACATCCTGCCGGAAGAGGAATTCAGCTACATCGATCCGACCGGCGAGATGGGCTTCCTGATCCCGTTCACCGGTTACGAAGAGTTCGTGTCGCTGGGACCGCTGACCGCGCCGCTGCTGCGGATGCAGGCCTACATCCCGCTGTTCGATGCGCCGGCGCTGGAATACCTGCCGACCTACCTGCGCGCCTGCGTGATGCCCGGCAGCGGCGATTGCCTGATCAGCGACATCGCGCTGCGCCTGGAATACGTGCAGAACGGTTACGCCGAGCGCTGCCGCGAAGCCAATGCGCCGGAAGCGTTCTGCGGGCTGCTCGATCCGCAGACGCCGCTGGGCGACCTGTGTCGTGGCGTGGGGCTGCCGAAGGCGGTTTGCGGCTTGCTGGGCGACGAGCCCGTTGCCGACGAAGGCGGCGGATGATGACCGCGCGCGCCCCCGCACTGGCGGGCCTGTTCGCAGCGGCGACGATGCTGCTGTCGGGTTGCGGCAGCAGCACCGCGCCCGATCCGGATCGGGTGCCGCCGCCGGTCGCGGGCGCGGATTCCAAGATCCGCGCCGGTGTCGCGGTCGTCGACATGACGCCGGACGTCGGCTATTGCGCGGGCCAGTACTGCGAGTACGCCACCGATACCGTGCAGGGGCTGCTCGGCGGTGACTTCGATCCGTTCCTGACGCACAAGCTCAAGCACGGCAGCTACGGTGTGCAGTCGCGGCTGACGGCGCGCGCGATCGTGGTCGAAGGCGCCAACGGCAAGCGCATCGCCTTGCTCAAGACCGACAACTATCTGGCCCAGGACCTGCTGTTGCGCCGCGTCGGCCAGCTACTGGATCAAGGTGATTCCGGAATCGGCTACGAGCAGATCCTGCATCACGTCACCCACAATCATTCGTCGGCGTATTCATCGACGCTGGCGGCCGGCCTGTTCATTTTCCAGGACGTCTTCGACGCACGCTTCTTCGAGAACCAGGCGCGCAGGATGGCGCAGGCGATCGAGACCGCCGCCGCCAATCTCAAGCCGGCGCGCCTCGGGGCCACCGAGCTGCGGCACCGCGTGTTCAAGGGCAACGTGGTGCGTCTGGCCACGGCGTTCGACGGTACGCCCGCCGGTTATCCGCTGGAGTACAACGACCACGGGCTGGTGGTGATCCGCATCGACGATCTCAGCGATCCGGCACAGGTGCAGCCGCTGGCGGCGTGGATCAACTGGGGCGAACACCCCGAAGGCCTGGACCCGCGCGACCTGCACAGTGCCGATTTCCTCGGGCCGCTGGAGCGCATGGTGGATCGCGCCCTGGGCGTGCCGCTGGTGTTCAGCCAGGGCGATGTCGGCAGTGCCGAGAACAGCGGCAACAGCAGCGAACTGCTGAACGATCGTGGCGAGGTGTGCGGCGAATGGCCCGGCGACCAGGCGGCGCCGCTGCGCAATGACTGTCCCTTCGGTGAAGGCACGCTGCGCGACTGGAATCACAAGGGCTATGTGCAGTCGGAACGCAACGTGCGCTATCTGGCCGACGACATCCTGCGCGCCTGGACCCTGATCGGCAGCGGCGATGCGCGCGTGCCGCTCAGCGGCGACTTCGATGTCGATTACCTCAATGCCTGGGTGCCGGGGCCGCTGTCGCATCCGTATCCCAGCGTCTCGAACTGCGCGACCGCGCCGACTGCGGAGGGCGATATCGGGGTGCCGGTGCTGGGCTTTCCGGATTGCAGCCGTTTCCAGATTCCGGGTGCCGACGCGCTGCTGGGCCGCACCGGGCAGCTGTACGGGATACTGAAGGCCGAGGGCATCCCGCTGCCGGATCATTACGACGCACCGGCGGTGGGTCTGGTCGAGGAAAACCTGCGGCTGCGATTGCAGGTGTTCCGTCTCGGCGACATCCTGCTGGCATCCTGCGCCTGCGAGCCACAGTCCGATCTGATCCTGAATCTGGAGTCGCGACTGAACGACGTCGCCGACGATATCTACGCCGGCTTCGATTGGGCCTGCCTGATGCCGGAGTACCGCGACGATCCGGCGTACAGCGCCGCCTGCGCGATCCAGCGCCAACACTTCGATGACCGCGATCCGCTGAACCAGACCCGGATCCCCGGCGACAACCACGAGCCCGGCGCGATCGCGCGGATGCGCGCACAGATCCATAACGATGCGCGCGGCTGGGATCTGCCGCAGAACGCGCTGCGCGCCAACTCGGAGCCGGCGGACATTGCCGACATCTGGGGAAACTTCACCCGCGAGGAAATCCAGGACCTCGGCGCACCCGGCTACAAGCTCGCGGTCGGTATCGGCCATGCCGGCGACTACAACGGCTATACGCTGAGTTATCGCGAATACATGAGCCGCGACAGCTACCGCAAGGCGCTGACCAGCTATGGCCCGCATACCGCCGATTACATAGTCACGCGTCTGGTGCGCATGGCCGCGCAGCTGCAGGGCGGAGCAGCCTTGGGTGGTGAACTGCTCGATCCGCTGGCGGCCGTGGACGAACTGCGGCAGCAGCTGGCGGCACAGACCGTCGGCCGCCTCAGCGGCGTGGCCTACGACGTATGGCAGGCCGGCATGCCGAACGATGCCGGAACCCCCGAGCCCCTGACACAACCGCAGTCGATCACGCGGTTCAACGCGGCGCATTTCGTCTGGCGCGGCGGCTCCACCGCCAGCGACAACCCGCAGGTGCGGGTTGAACGCGAACTCGATGACGGTCACTGGCAGCGCTACGCCGACCAGAGCGGCGAAGTGCCGGTGCGGGTCAGGTTCCCGCAGGGCGTGGTGGGCGTGCTGCGTACCTACGTCGGGATGCAGGAATGGATCTGGAGCGCCAGCTTCGAAGCCTACAGCGCGTTCCCGGCGCGTCTCGGCAGCACGCCGCTGGGGCGTTACCGCTTCTGTGTCGAAGGGCAGTCGCGGCAGGGTTTCAACGCCGAGCCCTACGCCTTCTGCTCGGAACCGTTTGCGGTCGCGGCCTGGGATGGCATCGCCATCGAAGCGCCCAGCGCCAGCGGTGATGAGATCCGCTTCACCGTGCCGGCGGTGCAGTATCCGCGCAGCTATGCCGACAGCCCGTTCCCGTTCATCGCCGACAGCGACCAGGCGCGGATCTGTGACGGCTGCAGCTTCCGTCCCTGGGCCAGCGAAGGGCGCCTGCAGCGCGCGGAAGTCGAAGTGCTGCGCGCCGACGGACAGCAACAGCGCATGGCGGCGCAATGCGATCTTGCCGGCAACTGCCGTGCGGGCCTGAGCCTGTCCACCGGCGACCGCGCCGTGATCCGCGTCTTCGACCAGGACGGCAACAGCGGCACGGCCATTTTTTGAGGGAAGGCAGGCCCGCGCACGACGTCGGGGGGCGTCGTCGCGGGCACTGTTTTGATCGGGAGATCCTCGTTGATACAGTCGAAGCGTCGGTGTCTGTTCGTGGGCGCTGTCCTGAGCGGTTTGCTGCTGCTGGGGGGCTGCGGCAGCAGCGTGGCCCCGGCCAGCGATGAAGGGTTGCCACGCGACCACGGCGGCCTGCGGGTTGGCGTCGCCAAGGGCCTGTTGCGGGTGCCGGTCGGCGTGCCCTTGGGTGGCTATCTGCGGCCACCGGTGGGCGGCGAGTATCTGGAAGAGTTGGAAGCGTTCGCGTCCGCGGACTTCCTGCCGTTCTTCCGCGAGTTTCTCAGCTTCCTTCCGGCGCAGGCCGATGACGGTTCGCCGTTGCTGATGCTGCCGGAAGAGCTGCGCGTGCTGCATTCGCCGTACGCGACCATCTCGCCGCCGTCGCGCGGCTATCACGATTCGCTGACGGCGAAAGCGGTCGCGCTGCACAACGATGGCCAGTGGCTGGTTCTGGTCAAGGTCGACACCATCGCGATGCTCGATGAACTGGTGCAGGCCGTTGCCGATGAAGTGCAGCACCGCACCGGTTTGGCGTTGCACGACAGTCTGGTGATGACCGCGACGCACACGCATGACGGCCCCGGAACCCTGGCGAACCATTCGGCGCGTTATTTCTGGCTGGCAATGGATCTCTATCAGCCGGCGGTATTCCGTGCGATGGTCGATAGCATTGCCGACGTGGTTGAGCAGGCGACACGCCCGGAAGCGCTGGTGCCCGCCCGCTTCGGCTACGGATTCGCGCGCGAGCATTATCAGGATCCGTTCCAGGGCGAGAAGCACCTGAACTCGTTCCGGCGTGATCGCTTGCAGAGCTACGACATCGATGCCAACAACGCCTTGCGTGAACGCCTCGGGGTGATGCGCATCGATCACGCCAATGGCGCGCCGCTGGCGGTGATCATCAACTATGCCGCGCATGGCATCGCGTTCGATGTCGAGAACCAGTACTTCTCCGCGGACGTGCTGGGCGCGGCCGAACGGGCGGTCGAACAGAGTTTCGAGCAGCCGGTACTGGCGATGCTGGTGCAGGCGGCGAGCGGTGACGTCAGCCCGCGTGGCGATGCGCGGCCGACGCTGCAGCGGATCGAACGCTTCGGTGCATTGCTGGCGCCGCAGGTGCGCGCGATCCATGACGGCATTGTCGACTTCGATGACGCGCCGGTGCTGGGCCTGGCCACGCAGCGCCTGAAGCTGAATCGCGAAACCCTGGGCTACAGCGGCGCCGAGTATCCCTATCCCTGGGGCGCGGCGCAGTGCTATGCGCTGCCCATTGCATTGTGCCTGCCGGCAATTCCGCCCGACCCCCTGGACCTGCTCGACAACGGCGTTGGTGAAAACGGGGCATTCGTGCCGCAGGACACGCGCGTGTCGGTGGGACGCATCGGCCGCGCACGCCTGCTGATCCAGCCGGGTGAACCGCTCACCGAGTACGGTCTGCGCCTGCTGGCGCGCGCCGAGCAGGAAGGGCATGCGCGCGACGACACCTTCATCTGGGGTTATGCGCAGGACCATGTCGGATACATCCTGGCGCCGGAGGAAGCCGACTGGGCCATGGGCGGCACCGAAGGCACGACCACCTTCTGGGGTTGGAAGCTGGGCGCGCGGCTGCTAGACGCGACCACCGATCTGTTGCGCGGACTCGACGGTGTCGCCGAACTGCCTGCCGACGAGTTCCAGATCCGTTATCAACCGAGCCCGCTGCCCGAGTTGCCGGCACTGGCGGTGCCGGGCCTGAACCCCGGTACAGTGGTGCATCAGCCGCACGACATCGAGCGCTTCCAGAGCACGACCTTCAGCTGGCAGGGCGGCGATCCGGTGGTCGATCTGCCACAGGCGACGCTGCTGCGCTGTGACGAACAGGGCGAGTCCTGCGTGCCGGCGCGGCGGCGCAATGGCGAGATCATCGACAGCTATTTCGAAATGCGTCTGGGCTATCGCCTGATCAACCTGCAGCACGTCTGGCAGCTGAGCTTTGAAGCGCCGCGCGACTGGCCGGCGGGCCAGTACCGGTTCGAGGTGCAGGGCCAGGCGCAGCAACTGCCCACCGCGCCGTACCGGCTGCGCTCCGCCGCGTTCGCGGTGACGCCGTCGCCGAGCCTGCTGCTCTCGGCGCCGCAGCGGGTCGAGGATCGGGTCGAGGTGACGCTGGCCTACAGCCCGCGGCCCGACAACGTGCGCCTGATCGACCCGATGGTCCCCGGCGACCGCCCGGCGCCGGTGCGCGACGGCAGCGTGGCGTTCGTGACTCCTGGTGGTGCGGTGCTGCGGGCGAGCCAGCCGCGCATCGAGCTGCGCGACGAGCAGTTGCTGGCGGTCTACAGCATCGCCTGGACCGGTGCCGTCGACACGCTGAGCATCAGCGGCGAAGACCGCTACGGCAATCACAGCCCCTGACGGAGATCGACGTGCAGGCCTGCAACGGGATTTCTCATCGCGTTTCGGTTGGCGTGCTGCTGCTGAGTGTGGCCTCGCTGCTCGGTGCCTGCGGCACCAGCACCACGGCGGAAATGACGGCCCCCGGCGACCCCCTGGCCAGCACGCATGATCCGGCACCCGCGTCGGCGGATCTGGCGCGTTATGTCGATCCCTTCATCGGCAGTTTTCCACCGGGCTTCGTCAATCCCGGGCCGTTCGCGCCGTTCGGCATGGTGCAGACCGGACCGGATACCGAGGGTCCGCTGAACTACGGCGGCTACTCGGTACAGAACCTGTTGATCACCGGCTTCTCGCAGGTGCACATGTCTGCGGGTGTGCCCAAGGGCGGGCAGTTTCCGCTGCTGCCGTTCACCGGGCCGCTGACGCCGGGCGATCTGTCGCAACTGGGTTGGCCCAATCCGGTGCCCGCCTATGCGTCGCCGTTCGTGCCGCTGACGCAGACGGCGGAGCCGGGTTATTACCGCACGCAACTGCTGCGTTACGGTGTGGACGTGGAACTCACGGCGACGCCGCGTGCCGCGTTTCACCGCTACAGCTATCTGCTGCCGGTGGCGCCGCGATTGTTGCTCGATGTCTCGCGCGATCTTGCCGGTTACCACCCGGCGCGCGCGCAGCGCGATGCCGATGGCCTGCTCAGCGGCAGCGTCGATGCCCGCGAGGGCTATACCCTGTATTTCGCGGCGCGGATCAATGCGCCGTACCGCGCCACCACCGCCAGCGGCGAGATGCTGGAGGACGGCGCCGAGGTGGCGGGCGACGACCTCAAGCTGCTGCTGGATTTTCCGGACGGGGTCTCCGGGCCACTGCTGGTCAAGCTCGCGATTTCCTACACCGATGCGGAGGGCGCACGGCGCAATCTCGACAGCGAGATTCCGGAGTGGGATTTCGATGCGGTCCGCAGCGCGACGCGCGCGCAATGGGAAGGCGAGCTGGCGCGCGTGCTGGTCGAAGGCGGCAGCCCCCTCGAGCGCCAATCGTTCTACACCGCATTGATGCGGGTGCAGCAGTTTCCGAATCTGCACAGCGATGTCGATGGCCGCTATCGCGGTCCCGACGGCAACATCCATCACGACCATCGTCCGCACTACAGCCAGTATTCGCTGTGGGACAGCTATCGCGGGCAGAACCAGCTGCTCGCAGAGATCCAGCCCACGCGCTATCGCGACATGCTGCGCTCCCTGCTGGCGTTCCAGCAGCAGGGCGGTCGCCTGCCACGCTGGCAGCAGGGGCCGCTCGATGCCAGCCACATGTCCGGCGACCCGGTGATTCCGTTCATCGGCGAGGGCTGGTGCCGTGGGCTGTTGTCACGCGACGAACGCCAGGCGCTGCTGCCGGCGATGCAGGCGCTGGAGGCCAGTCGCCGCGAGCAGATCGCATTGGGGTATCTCCCGGAGGAAAAGCCGGGCAACGCGTTCGAGCAGATCGTCGGTGGCGGCGGCAGTACCGGCACCACGCTGGAATACGGTCTCGCCGATTTCGCGCTGGCGCTGATGGCGGACAGCGCCGGGCAGTCGGACGAAGCGACACGGCTGGCGCAGCAGTCGCTGAATTACCGCAACCTGCAGGACCCGCAGAGCGGCTTCATCCGTCCGCGCCACGACGACGGCAGCTGGCTGACGCCGTTCCTGCCGGAGCTGAACTACGGCTTCCAGGAAGGTACCTCGTGGCAGTACAGCTGGCTGGCGATGCACGACCTCGCCGGGCTCTACGCCGGCATGGGCGGCAATGCCGAGGTGCAACGGCGGTTGGATACCTTCTTCACGCTGCCGGCGAATCTGGTGCCGGCGCTGTGGCCCTTGCTGCAAACGCAGCTCACGGTGTTCGGCACGCTGTACTACGGCAACCAGTACGCGCCGGGCAACGAACACGATCTGCAGGCGCCCTATCTCTACAACTACGCCGGTGCGCCGTGGAAGACGCAGCTGGTGGCGCGCAACGCTGCGCGGATCTACGCGCCGACGCCGCTGGGCCTGCCCGGCAATGACGATCTCGGCGCGCTCTCGGGCTGGCTGGTATGGACCATGATCGGCCTGTACCCGATGAACCCGGGCACACCGCTGTTCGTGGTCGGCAGTCCGGTGTTCGAGAAGGTGACGCTGCAGCGGCCGAATGCGCCCCTGATCGTCGAGGCGCCGGGTGCGGGGCCGCTCAACAGCTTCGTCAACGGGCTCGCGCTCGATGGCGTGGCGTTGTCGCAGCCGTGGTTGATCCTGCCGCGTACCGCGACCAGCGTGCGTCTGCAGACCCGCCTGCTGCCGGATGCGAGCTGGGGTGCCGATGCGCCGCCGCCGTCGCTGAGCACCGCCAGCCTGGAAGCGTTCGGCTGCCGGACGGTGCCCTGAGCCGCCTCCGCCGGAGGCTGAGCGTCGCGTGCAGCGGCGGCTTGTGAGACGCTAGTCGCCGATATCCGGCGGCATGACTGCCGGGACGCGGAGCCGGGGGCTCCGTCAACGGGGGAAACCATGAATGGAACATTCGCGGCAGCAGGGCGGCTGCTGACCGCAGGCTTGCTGACCCTGCTGCTTGCGGCCTGCGGCGGCGATGAGTCTGCGGCAGCGCCCAGTGCGACAGCCGTGCCGTCGCTGGCGGAGATCGTCAGCGGCGACACGGCCTGGCTAGACGGCAGCGACAGTCGCGGCGAGCGCCTGCACTATGCCTGGACGCAAAGTGCGGGCCCCGAGGTTGCGCTCGATGGCGCCGACACGGCGATCGCGCACTTCACCGCGCCGCCGGTCGAGGCCGGGACGGTCCTGCGGTTCAGCCTGCAGGTGACCGACGCCGCAGGCCTGACGGCAAGCGCGGAGCTGCAGCTGAGCGTGGTGCCGCCGATGCCCATGCCACTGCCGACGCTGGCCGATGTCTGTGCGCTGCTCGGGTCCGCGGCGTCGCCGCTATGCAGCGCCGTGGACGGCGTCAGCGGCTCGCTCGCCGGCGTCTGCAGTCGCTTTGCGACCGCGGGGTTCTGCAGCCTGTTCGGCGGCAATCTGCACGCTCTGGTCGCGGGGTGTGACGCGGCCGCGCCGGAACAGGCTGCGGCCCTGTGCAAGCTCGTGGATCAGGTGCTGCTGGGTGCGGCGAGCGTCTGCCGGCAGCTGACGGCTCCTACGTCCGTCTGTGCGTTGATGTCGGGGCTGCGCATCGGCGAGGAGGAGATTGCGAGCTTCGAAGCGGGACCTCTTGCGCGCGCGCTGCAGCTGCAGCGCGAACTCGGGGTGTCGCTGCCGCTGCGCGATGCCGAGTTCCTGTCCACGCACAACTCGTTCAACGCCACCACCAACAATTTCCCGATCACCGCGTCGGGTGCGGACTCGAACCAGAAGTACTCGATTCCCGATCAGTTGCGGATCGGCGTGCGCGGCATCGAACTCGATATCCACTGGTGGTTCAGTCTCGAAGGTTCGCCCGCGTCGCAGGGCCGCGCGCCGGTGCTGTGCCACGGCAACGTCAATCATCTGGGCTGCACCACCGAGCGCAGCCTGCGCGCCGGACTGATCGAACTCCGCGACTGGTTGCTGGCGCACCCCGGCGAGGTGATCGTGATCGACCTCGAGGACAACATGAACGAGGCCATCGACGATCGCCTGCTGGCGCATCAGACCGCAGGCGCGGTGCTCGACGAGGTGGTCGGCGAGCTGCTGTACAAGCCGGCCACCCTCGGCCGTCGCTGCGAAGACGGGTTTCCGGTCGAACTCAGCACCGCGGAGATTCGCGCCGCCGGCAAGCAGATCATCATCTACAGCAGCTGCGGCGTGGGCGAGACCTGGCCGCAGCAGGTCTGGGAGCGCAAGTTGCACAGCCAGAATTCCATCAGCGGTCTGGGCGATGCCGGCATCCGCTTTCCCGACCAGTGCGTGTTCGCCGCCGATCAGTATCGCGATCACTGGACGCGCATCTACGAGGACGCGACCCTGGTCGGGCTGCTCACCGGAGCGGCACGGCAGATCAACGCCGACGAAGTGCGCGAGATGATGCGCTGCGGCGTCAACATGCCCTCGCTGGATCAGATCGCGCCCGGCGATCCGCGGGTTGCCGCTTTTGTCTGGAGCTGGTTGCCGGGCGAGCCCGCCGATGGCGGCGGTGATTGCGCACGGCATCGCGTCGATGGCCGCTTCGATGCCGTCGCCTGCGGCACGGCGCTGCCCAGCGCCTGCGTGAATGCGGCCGATGCCGGCGACTGGCGCATTGCGGCTGCGGGCAGCGCCTGCGCCGCCGGCTATCGCTTCGACGTGCCGCGCAACAGCCCGCAGAACGAGGCGCTCAAGGCCGCCAAGCGTGCGGCGGGCATCGGCAACCTGCGATTGAACTACCGGCGCGACGCGGCTGGCGTCTGGCGCACAGTGAATTGAGGAATCGGCAATGAATACGGCATCACGTTATGGCGGTCTGCTACTGAGTCTGTTGTTGGCCGCATGCAGCGGTTCCGACGCCGAGCCGGGCGCGCCGACAGCGATCCCGGGCGCGTTTCTCGAAGGCGACTGGTATCCGGATCGCAACCCGTTGAACATCGCGCACCGCGGCGGTGCGATCGAGTTTCCGGAAAACACGCTGTACGCCTACAAGCAGTCGCTGGCGGCGGGCGCGCACATGCTGGAGATGGACATCTACGAAACCGCGGATGGCGAACTGGTGGTGATCCACGATGCCACCGTCGACCGCACCACCAATGGCAGCGGCCGGATCTCCAGCCTGACGCTGGCGCAACTGCAGGCGCTGGACGCGGCGCACTGCTATGTCGCCGGAGTCGGCAGCGATTGCGCGCGTACCGATGCCGATTTTCCCTGGCGCGGCATCGCGACCGGCGAACGCGCGCCGCCACCGGGATTCAGCGCCGCGGATTTCCGCATCCCGACGCTGCGCAGCATCCTCGAAACCTTTCCACGGACGCTGATCAACATCGAACTGAAACCGGATCTGAAATCCACCGGCAGCTACGAGCGCAAGCTGGCGACGCTGCTGGCGGAATTCGGACGCGGCAACGATGTCATCGTCGCGTCCTTCCAGGATTGGAATGCGCTGCTGTTCAAGCTCGCCGCGCCAGCGGTCTCCACCTCGGTACCGACCGGACAGGTGGCCGTCGCCTTGCTCACCGGGCTCGGGCCGCTGCCGGGACTGACCCTGGGACACGCAGCATTCCAGGTGCCGATGAGCCTCGGCATTCCGGTGGTGACCCAGGATTTCGTCGACGACGCGCATGCACGCGGCGTCGCGGTGCAGGTCTGGACCATCAACGATTGCGAATCGATGGTGGCGCTGCTGCAGATGGGCGTGGACGGCATCATGACCGACGCCCCGTCGATCCTTGCACGCCTGCTGCGGCAGCCTGCAGGGAGCTGGCACTGCGGCTAGCGCTACGACGACGCCCGCGGCTCCGCGTCGAGCACCACGCGATAGCGCGCCTTGCCGGCGCGCAGATGCGCGATCGCATCGTTGATCCGTGACATCGGGAAGTGTTCGGTCTGCGGCAGGATGTCGTGGCGTGTGCAGAATTCGAGCATGGTCGCCACGGTGGCGGGGCTGCCGACCGGAGAGCCGGACAATTGTTTCTGTCCGCCGATCAGATGGAAGGCATTCAGCTGCAGCGGTTCCAGCACGGCGCCGACGAAATGCAGCCGCCCGCGTGGTTTCAGTGCTGCGACATAGCGTGCCCAGTCCAGTGAGACATTGACCGTGACCAGGATGAAATCGAAACAGCCGCGGAGTTTCTTCAGGGCGGCATCGTCGGTGCTGGTCACGACCTGATGCGCGCCCAGCGCGCGGGCCTCCGCCTGTTTGCTGGCGCTGGAGGTGAAGGCGGTGACCTCGCAACCCCATTTGTTGAGGAACTGCAGCGCCAGGTGTCCGAGGCCGCCGACACCGACGATGCCGACGCGATCGGTCGGCCTCACGCCGAATTCGAGCAGGGGACTGAACACCGTGCTGCCACCACAGAACAGCGGACCCGCTTTTGCGGCGGGTAGTTTTTCCGGCAGCTTCTGTACCCAGCGCCAATGGCCGCGGACGCGATCGGCAAAACCGCCATGACGTCCGACGATGGTTTTCTCGCCCTGGGCGCAAAGATTGTGATGGCCCTCCATGCACGGCGTGCAATGCATGCAGCTGCCGGAAGCCCAGCCAAGACCGACCTTGTCGCCGACCTTCAGGCCTTTGACCTGTTCGCCGCGCGCGACCACGGTGCCGACGATCTCGTGGCCGGCCACCAGCGGATACACGCTGTTGCCCCATTCGTTGTCGATCATCGACAGATCGGAATGGCAGATGCCGCAATGCTCGACATGGATCTCGACCTGCTCGTCGTGCAGCGGTCCGGGGTTGTAACGGAACGGGAGCAGCGGACCGCCAGCCTTCTCGGCGGCCCAGGCGTGGATGGACGTGGACATGACGGCACTCCAGGCGGCAGGGCCGATCAGTGTAAGCGCTAGTTGTTTAAATGTTGCAAATGATTGCGAAATTTCCGGAATTTATGATTTTCGTCATCCGTTTCATGGATTACATAAAAATTGCATAAATCCCGTTGCTCTGGAGATGGACCCGATCCCGGTCCGGAAGAGGAGTTTTCCCATGAATACAACGAAAAGGCTTGCGGCCGAATTTCTCGGCACTTTCTGGCTGGTGTTGGGTGGCTGCGGCAGTGCGGTGCTGGCGGCCAACTTCGGGGGTGTGGGTAATCCGCTGGGCATCGGGTTTCTCGGCGTGGCACTGGCGTTCGGCTTGACGGTGCTCACCGGAGCCTATGCGTTTGGTCATATTTCCGGGGGGCACTTCAATCCCGCGGTCAGTTTCGGTCTGTGGGCCGGCGGCCGTTTCGATGCGAAGGATCTGTTGCCGTATGTCGTCGCGCAGGTGCTGGGCGGTATCGCGGCCGGCTTCGTGCTGTGGCAGATCGCCAGCGGCCGGCCGGAGTTCGCGCTGGATCCGACAGCGCCCGGCGCGTTTGCCAGCAACGGTTACGGCGCACTGTCACCGGGCGGGTATTCGATGGGGGCAGCCCTGCTCGCGGAGATCGTGCTGACCGCGTTCTTCGTGATCGTGATCATGGGCGCCACGCATCGTCTGGCACCGGCGGGTTTCGCGCCGATCGCCATCGGTCTGGCGCTGACGCTGATCCATCTGATCTGCATCCCGGTCACCAACACCTCGGTGAACCCGGCGCGTTCCACCGCTGTGGCAGTGTTCGCCGGCTCCGGTGCGCTGAGTCAGCTGTGGCTGTTCTGGGTGGCGCCGCTCATCGGTGGCGCGATCGGTGGCACGATCTATCGCTGGCTGGGGCGGGAAGACGCTTGAGGCCCGACAGGGCTCAGGACGCTTGCTTCAGCATCACCGCGTAGTAGAAGCCGTCGTGCGAGCCGCCGGGAGCAATCCGGCGGCCGTACTCGGTGGCCTCGCCCCATTCGGCGTCGATCGGACAGGCGATCAGGCGATCCGCCAGCAACTGGAAGCGGCTGATCACTTCATCGCCTTCGGCGCGCAGCGTCGAGCAGGTGGCGTACACCAGGCGCCCGCCGGGCTTGAGCATGGTCCAGGCGGCTTTCAGCAGCTTCAGCTGCAGTTGCTGCAGGGTGACGATGTCGCTGTCACGGCGCAGCCATTTGATGTCCGGGTGGCGGCGGATCACGCCGCTGCCGCTGCAGGGCGCGTCGAGCAGGATGCGGTCGAACAGGGCGCCGTCCCACCAGCGATCCGGCTCGCCGGCATCGCCGGCGGTGACCTTGGCTTCGAGCTTCAGCCGGCGCAGGTTTTCGTCGATGCGGATCAGGCGATAGGGATCGCTGTCGAGTGCGAACATCGCGATATCGGCATGTTCCAGCGCGTGTGCGGTCTTGCCACCGGGCGCGGCACAGGCGTCCAGCACCCGCAGGCCCGGCTTCAGGTCCAGCAGCTCCGCAGCGAGTTGTGCCGAGGCATCCTGCACCGAGACCTGGCCGCTGGTGAAACCGGGAATCTTTTCGACCGCGCGTGCGTCCTGCAACTGCACCGCATCCGCCACATGCGGCACCGCGCTTGCGGCGATGTTCATCTCGCCGAGGCGTTTCAGATACTCCTCGCGGCTGAGACGGCGGCGATTGACGCGCAGGGTCAGCGGTCCCTGCTGATTGTTGGCGTCCAGCACCTGCTGCCATTGCTGCGGCCAGTCCTGCTGTAGCTGTTTCACCAGCCAGCCGGGGTGCGAATAGTGGATCGCCGGTTCGCTGGGCAGGGCGGCTTCGAGCGCTGCCGCTTCACGCGTGTAGCGGCGCAGTACCGCGTTGACCAAGCCATGCGCCTGCGGTCGTTTCAGCGCCTGTACCGCTTCGACCGTTTCGTGGATCGCGGCATGCGCCGGCGTTTTCATGGTGCGCAGCTGATACAGGCCGACCAGCAGCAGCGCATGGATTTCGTCGTTCGGTGGCAGCGGCTTGTCGAGCAGGCGGTTGAGCAGGGCTTGCAACAGCGACAGCTCGCGCAGCACGCCATAGGCGATCGCACGCGCCATCGCACCGTCGGCGGCGACCTTGAACTTGTCGGCCGGCGCCAGCGCTTCATCGAGATTGCGACCACGCAGCACGCGGTTGACTGCACGTGCGGCCGTGGCGCGCAGGTTGTAGCGACTGGAGGCGTTCAGGGGCTTGTCGGTCATGGCAACGGCGGCGCGAGGGGGAGCAGGCGGGCTCCGCGGGCGCGCATCATCGCAGGCAGCAGCGCCGCAGGCCACTGGCGGCGACGCTATCGGTCGTCGCACAGGCCTGTGGCAGGATAGAGCGCATATCGATAAGGCGGGTTGGGGGAGATCACCATGAATATGACATCGGCGGCCATGTGGCGCGCGCTGGCAGCAGGACTGTGCCTGACGCTTGCGGCCTGCAGTGGCGGCTCCGAACCGCTGGCGAATGGCGCTGGCGGCGCCGGCGCGCAATGGACGCCTTACGAGCGTGCCGAGGAATATCCGGCGCTCGCCACGATCAGCGGCGGCAAGATCACCATGCGTGACGGCGTGCAGCTGTCGGTGTCGGTGAGTCTGCCGGCCGATGCCGACGGCAATGCGGTCGCGCAGCCGCTGCCGGTGATCCTGACCCAGACCGGCTACAACAAGAGTCTGCCGGCGATTCCGGCGAGCAATGCGTTTCTGGTCAAACGCGGCTATGCGCATGTCAGCGTCGACGTGCGCGGCACCGGACTCTCCGGCGGCGAATGGCAGGCATTCGGCGAGGAGGAGCAGGCCGATTACGCCGAGGTCATGGAATGGGTGGCGACACAGCCCTGGAGCAACGGCCAGGTCGGCACCTGGGGCGCGTCGTTCATGGGCATCACCCAATTGTTCACGGCGGCGCATCAGCACCCGGCGCACAAGGCCATCTTTGCGATCGTGCCGATGGCCGACGCGTATCGCGACATCGTGTTCTCCGGCGGTCAGGTCAACGTCGGCTTCATTCCCTTGTGGATGGGATTGGTGACGGCGCTGGGCGCGCTGCCGACCGAGATCGATCCGACGACACTGCCGCTGATCCTCGAGCACGTGCTGAACGCGGTGCTGAAATTTCAGGTGCCGCTGATCGCGCAGTCGGTGGTCGGCGTCGGCGGCTTCAACTACGACGGTGCGTTCTGGCGCACGCGCTCGCCGATCGAGATCGCGGATCGTATCCAGATCCCGACCTTCATCGTCGGCGGCCTCAATGACATCTTCCAGCGCGGTGAGCCGCTGCTGTACGAAGCGCTGAAGCATCAGGCCACGACCAAGCTGCTGATCGGCCCCTGGCAGCATGTCGCCGGCTCGATGGGCCAGGGTCTGCCGCAGGACGGGGTGCCCGATCTCGATCATCTGGCGCTGCGCTGGTTCGACCAGTACCTGCGCGGCATCGACAGCGGTGCAGCCTCGGTGCCCAACGTCACCCAGTACCTGTATGGCGAGGAGCGCTACGTCACCGCCAGCGACTGGCCGCATCCGTCCGCCAGGGCGGAGCGCTGGTATCTGCGCGGCGACCGTACGCTGAGCCGCGAACGCCCCGGCGCCGACGAGGCCGGCAACCGCACGCTGCAGCAGCCGATCAACGGACTGTGCTCCACCAGCACCTCGCAGTGGACCGCGGGCCTGCTCGGCCTGCTGCCGGTGCCGATCCCCTGCTTCACCCGCAACGACCTGAACGAGCTGCCATTGCTGGAGCTGACCTATCAGACCGCGGTGATGGATCAGGACTACTACATCAACGGCCCGATCCAGGCCGACCTGTACATCTCGACCACCGCCAACGATGCCAGCTTGCTGGTGCGAGTCGTCGACGTTGCGCCGAATGGCGCCTCGACCGAAATCACCAACGGCATCCAGACCGCCTCGTTGCGCAAGGTCGATCCGGCGCGCTCGCGCTATCTGCAGGGCGAGATGATCCAGCCCTGGCATCCGTTCACCGAGGCATCGCGCGAGACCGTTGGTCCCAACACCATCGTGCCGGTGGCGATCGAAGTGTTCCCGACCAGCCTGGTGATCAAGAAGGGTCATCGTCTGCAGATCAACGTCGGTGCCAGCGACTTCCCGCATGGCCTGCCGCCGCTGACCGATCTCGCCGATCAGGTGCTGGGTCTGCTGCAGATCCACAGCGATGCCGAGCACCCGTCCAGCGTGGTGGTGCCGGCGGTGCCCTTGTCGGCCATTCCCGCGCCGTAAGATTCGCAAGAACAAAAAGTTAGGCGAAATTTACTAGTCGCCCGCATTGGCGGCGGGCGACGCAGCCCCTAGCATCGACCCTCGGTTGGGGGAGATGGATCATGTGGAGAAGACTGGCGGCAGGGTTGTTCACCTGCGCAAGCGGTCTCGCGCATGCTGGCGGCGCTATCGGCAGTACGGCCACGGGGGAGCTGGAGGCCTTTCTGCGTGAGGTAGTGGCCGGCGAGCCGCGGACACCGCGTCACTTTTCGCTGGAACTGGAACCGCTGAGCAGCAGTGACGGGCGGCATCGCGTGCTGCCGACGGTGGCGATCGTTGCCGGGCGACTCGGCAGCGAGTTGTGTCTGTATCAGTTCCGCCTCGAGACCTGGTCGCTGACCGCGGCGGCCAATGACGACGAACCCAGCGGCGGGCGCTCCACCGTGCAGCAGGCCCCCTGCGATACGCTGGTCGACGAGGTGCGCACCCTCACCGAATACGAGGTCGGCAGCTTGCGCAATCGCGTGGCGCGCGGCACGCCGCGCGCCAGCAATGCCGAGCGCGATGCGTTGATCGCGGCGGCGCGCAGCCTGCCGGTGCCGACGGCAGCGCCCGAGCAGGCCGAAAGCTACCGTGCGGAGACGGGGCTCGGCCGCGTCAATGTGCGGGTGGCGCC
Source organism: Solimonas flava (assembly GCA_040391865.1). Lineage (GTDB taxonomy): Bacteria > Pseudomonadota > Gammaproteobacteria > Nevskiales > Nevskiaceae > Solimonas. The sequence goes on along the minus strand of JBEBWZ010000012.1, from coordinate 1,297 downwards.
GTCGCTGGCGGCGCGGATACGCACGCAGCTGGCGCCGCGCACGCCGCTGCGCGTGACCTCGACCGCGCAAGCGGACTGGTATCGCACCGCCGATGGTCGCGGCTATGTGCACCGCAGCGGCTTGCGACAGCTGCAGGCGGAAGCGCCCGCGGATCCGGGCCCGGTGGTGTCGGAAACAGTGCATGCCTCGACAGGAAGCGCCTACGTCTCGGTGCGCACGGCGCCAACCTACAGCGGACGTGTGGTCACGCGGCTGAAGCCGAATTCCGTGCTCAGCCTGCAGGCGGTCGCGGATGCGGAAGGCTGGTACCGGCTCGACGATGGTTCCGGCTATGTGCCGGCAGCGGCGTTATCGCTGCCGAACGTCGGGCTGATATTTGCGGGAGCCACGGGCGTGCCGCTGCCGTAGTCGCCGGTGCTCAGGTTTTCTCGGCGTCGTTGCCGGCGGCGCGGCGGCGCTTGATCGCGTCCACCTGCTGTTCCCAGGCACGGACTTCGTCCTCGTAACCGTCAAGCACGCAGACCGCGCAGCCGCCGAAGCAGCAGTCCGGCTTTTCCGGAAACGGCGGCAGTTCCTCGTCGTCGGTCTGGGGATCGGGCGTCGTCATGCTCATGCGGATTTAGACAAACCGTTTGCCCGGCAGTGCGCGACCGTTCAGCGCCTGTGCGGCCGTGATCGCCTTGCCGCCTGGCCATTGCAGCTGCAGCAGGCGTACGCGGCCTTCGCCGGCGGCGACATGGATGCCGCCGGCATCGGCGCCGATGATGGTGCCGGGCGCGGCCTTGTTGTCCGACAGCCTGTCGCTGCAGGCCAGGAACAGGCGCAGACGTTCGCCGTCCAGTTCACTCCAGGCAACGGGCGCCGGATTGAACGCGCGGATACGCCGCGCGATCTCGGCGGCCGGCAACGACCAGTCGATGCGCGCCTCGTCCTTGCTGAGCTTGGCGGCGTAGGTGACGCCGTCGGCCGGCTGCGGTTGCGCGATCAGCGTGCCGAGTTCGAGTTGCTGCAAGGCCTGCACGATCAAGGCTGCGCCCTGTGTCGCCAGTGCGTCGTGCAGGGTCGCGGCGGTGGTGTTGTCGTCGATCGGCAGCGTGCCTTTCAGCAGCATCGGCCCGGTATCGAGGCCGGCATCCATCTGCATGATGGTGACGCCGGTTTCGCGGTCGCCGGCTTCGATCGCGCGCTGGATCGGCGCCGCACCGCGCCAGCGCGGCAGCAGCGAGGCATGGATGTTGAGGCAGCCCAGACGTGGCGTATCGAGCACCGTCTGCGGCAGGATCAGGCCATAGGCGA